>JBILWM010000139.1:0-5193 GCA_044369905.1 Terrimicrobiaceae bacterium
AACGTCGCGGCCAGTTTTGGTCTCCTCGTGGTCTGGCTCACATGCTCGCCATCGACGTCGCGCTCAAAAACGACACCCTGGAGTTCCTGTGGAACTGATTTTTTGCAACTATCGGAGATGCGCCCCGGAGATGCGCCCGGAGCGATTCACATTGAAAACGACCTCTTGACGCCACGGAATGGGTTGCATACCCTACCCGTCCATTTTTTTAGAAAGTAGGTGAATTTATGCCGGAAATAATCGTTCGAAAAGGCGAGCCCATCGATAGAGCCCTGAAGCGTTTGAAAGGGAAGATCGATGCGGAGGGCTTGATGGATGAAGTGCGTCGTTTGCGCGCTTTTGAAACGCCCGTTCAGCGCACGCGTCGCAAAGCGAAAAACAACGCCAAGCGCGCGAAGTTGAAAATCCGATTTAATTTCAACCCCGTGTCCTGACATTGGACCGCGGTCAAATTGTTATCGCCGGCTGCGGTTTCCTCGGGGAAGCCGCAGCCGGTTTCTTTTTGGAGGCGGGATGGCGCGTGCTTGGGTTGTGCGCAACAGCGGAATCCGCTGCCAGACTCGCGGAGGGGCCGTTTCCTGTCGCTGTCGTTGATATTTCCAAGCCCGTGACTGCGCCTGCCGGATGGGAGCATCCCGACGTGGTCGTGCACTGCGCGAGTTCGGGACGCGGCGGGGCGGATGCCTATCGTGCGGTTTACCGGGATGGCTTGGAGCACCTCCGTGACGCATTTTCTCCGAGGCGTCTGATTTTTACCGGTAGCACTTCGGTTTACTTGCAGGTTGATGGGGGGTGGGTCACCGAGGATTCTCCGGCGGAGCCGGATCGCGAGACGGGCCGGATTTTGCTCGAAGCGGAAAAGATCGCGCTCGATGCGGGTGGAGTCGCGGCAAGGTTGGCGGGGATTTATGGGCCTGGCCGCTCGGTGTTGTTAAAAAAATTTCTGGATGGGTCGGCTTTGCTGGAAGCCGGCGGCAACCGCTGGATCAACCAAATCCACCGCGATGACGGCGCGCTTGCGCTGCTCCGGTTGGCACAGCACGAGGCGGCGGCGGGTATTTACAATGTGTGCGACGACACGCCGACGACACAGCGGGAGATTTATGGATGGATCGCTGATCATTTGAATCGCCCCCTGCCGCCCGAGGGGCCGGCGGATCTGAATCGCAAACGCGGATGGACGAGCAAAAGGATCAGAAATGCTCGGCTGAGGTCACTCGGTTGGAGTCCGCGCTATCCCGGCTATCGGGACGCGCTGGGGGAATTGGTCGCCGCCCAAGCGGAGTGATTTCAGTTTTCTGGCAGGGCCTGCACTTGGACGACCGGTAGGGGGAAGCGGAGGCGGAGTTCGCCATCGATTTTGACTTCCACTGTGTAAACGCCGGGTGAGGGAATTTGGAGTCCACCGAAGACATGGACATTCGTGGCGTGGGCATCGAGTGCGGGGAGTTGGAATTCGACTTCGCTCTCGGCGATGGGTGTTTCCTCTTCCGGCGTGAGGATTGCCGATTGCTGGGTGAATTGGCCGATGCCGCCGCACCAGCGGGTCCAAAGGCAGAGCTTGAAAAAACCGAGAGGCAGCACCGGGGCGGGAATCATGCCAATGATTCCGACAAGCGTCTGCTGGCCGCTTGCCTCCTGGCGAACATCCTCGCAGAGCACGCAGGCCTGCAGATCGGGTAAAATGACTTCGGACATGCCGTCAATAGACTCCCCGGACGCTCCTGATGCACGAAGGAAATGAGGAGCGTGCGGCTTTGATCCGGTAAAATCTGTCCAAAATTCGATTCAAGGCTCAGAATTTGATTATGGCAACCGACTCTGAAATCCACCATCTCCGTCGTGATTATCAACGCGAACCGTTGGATGCGGCGTCTTTCAACGCCGACCCGTTGGCGCAGTTTCGCGAGTGGTTTGAGGAGGCGAGGAACGCGGGGATTTTGGAGCCGAATGCGATGACGCTGGGCACGGCGGATAGCTCGGGCCGTGTTTCGTGCCGCACGGTTTTGTTGAAGGGAATCGACGAGCGGGGCTTTGTGTTTTTCACGAACTACGGAAGCCGGAAGGCGCACCAGATGACGGCAAATCCGCAGGCCGCGCTGTTGTTTCCATGGATCACGCTTGAGCGTCAGGTCGAGGTTGCCGGCAAGGTGGAGAAAATTTCCGAGGCCGAGTCGCTGGAGTATTTTTTCAGTCGTCCTTTCGGCAGCCGCATCGGGGCGTGGGTTTCCGAGCAGAGTTCCGTGATCCCCTCGCGCGATGTGCTTGTTGCAAAATTCGAGGAGCTGAAAAAACAGTTTGCCGACGGGAATGTGCCGAAGCCCGAGGGATGGGGCGGCTACCGTGTCGTGCCGGAGACAATCGAATTCTGGCAGGGTGGGGCGGATCGTCTGCACGACCGCCTTCTCTACACGCGCATGGATGCAGGTTGGAAAATATCCAGACTTTCGCCATAGTCGCCGCCATGCGGAACCTTCTTCTCTTCATTTTGTGCGGTTTTTTTCTGTGTGGGAGCGCGTTTGGCGCGGAGTCGGCCAACGCGGCCGGAGTTGTGGATTGGTCGGCGGGCTGGATTCAAACGCCTGGAGCGTGGGCGACTCTGGCGCTGCTGGTGGCGCTTGAGTTGGTCCTTGGAATCGACAACATTCTGGTCATCACTCTGGTGGTCTCGCGGATAGATCCGGCATTGAGAGACAAGGCGCGGAATATCGGTCTCTTTTTGGCGCTTCTTTTCCGGCTCATCGCCCTGTGCGGGGCGAGCCTGTTGATCAGCATGACGGACCCGGTTCTCTCGCTCGCAGGATTCAAGCTCTCGACGAAAGACATCATCCTGCTGGCTGGCGGGCTTTTTCTCACTTGGAAAGCTGTGAAAGAAATCCACCACTGTGTGGAACATCCATCGCCGGCCGACGGCACTGGGCTTGGAGGAGCGGTGACGATGACCTTCGCCTCGGCCATCGTGCAAATTTTGCTTTTGGATGCGGTCTTTTCGATTGATTCGGTGATCACGGCCGTGGGGCTGACCTCCTATATGCAGGTCATCATTTTCGCGGTGCTGGTTTCCTTCGGGGCAGTGCTGGCATTTGCCAAGCCGATTGGCGACTTTGTCGTGCGGCATGCGGCTCTCAAAATCCTGGCGCTGTCATTTTTGGTCTGCATCGGAATGACGCTGATTCTGGAGGGACTGCACAAGCATGTGGACAAGGAATATCTCTACCTGCCAATGGGATTCGCTTTGCTGGTCGAGTTGCTGCAGATGCGCGCGAGCAGGAACGCGGCGCGTCGCAGCTAATGTTGCCAGATTCTGTTTGCCTTGGACATGGCGTCCGAGCATAACACCGCGATGAGCGAGTTTATTGATTTTTTCCTGCACGCCGAAAAGCACCTCGAGTGGTTTATCAAAAACTACGATGTGTGGATTTACGCCCTGCTTTTCGCCATTATTTTCTGTGAGACTGGCCTCATTGTGACGCCGTTTTTGCCCGGCGATTCTTTGCTTTTTGCTGTTGGGGCCCTGGCTGGAAGAGGGCTGATCGATTGGACCATAATTACTCCCTTGCTTCTGGTTGCGGCCATCGTGGGCGACGGCGTGAACTATGCGATTGGAAAATGGCTGGGACCAAAGGTCTTTCACTACGAGTCGAGCCGCTTTCTCAACAAGGCGCACCTCATGAAAGCGCACGCCTTCTACGAAAAATACGGTGGACGCGCCATCATTCTCGCCCGCTTCGTTCCCATCGTTCGCACCTTCGCTCCCTTCGTGGCCGGCGTCGGTTCGATGACCTACTCCAAATTTGCCTTCTACAATGTGACCGGAGCGATCCTCTGGATCGGGATTTTCCTCGGCGGCGGCTACTACTTCGGCGGACTCGAGATCGTGCAGAAAAACATGAAGCTCGTGATCCTCGGAATCATCGTGGTTTCAGTCCTACCAATCGCGTGGGAATTCTTCAAAGCCTGGCTTGAAAAACGCCGCGAGAACGCAGCGTAGGTTTGAGTTACCGCTCCTCCCGAGTTGGTGTGAGTAAGCAGCTAAAACGTCTTAAAAAGTTTTTTGGAAGTTTTGTGACAGTGGAGTGCTCCCCGAAAACTGATCCAGAAGTTATGAGAGGTAGCGGCGCGGAGCGCCGTAGAAACTCTCATGAAAAAGAAAAGACATACACCGGAAGAAATCATCAAAAAGCTGCGTGAGGCCGAGGGGTTGATCGCGGCAGGCAAAGGAGCCGAGGTTGCCGTGCGAGCCATTGGCGTCAGCGTGGCGACCTACCAGCGATGGAAGAGTCGATATGGAGGCATTAAAAAGAATGCCCTCAAGCGGCTGAGGGAACTGGAAAAAGAGAATGCGCGCCTGAAGCGTGCCGTGGCCGACCTTACGCTCGACAAGGCGATCTTGAAGGAAATCGCGGAGGGAAAATGGTAGGCCCGGCCCGGAAACGCGAGGCAGTGGTGCATGTGCGCCAAAGCCTCGATGTGAGCGAGCGCCGGGCCTGCCGAGCGACCAGACAACCCCGAAGCACTCAACGCTACCATCTGAAGCGCTTGGACAAAGACAAGGCACTAGTGGAGGAAATCCTGAGGTTGTCTGCCAAGGAAAAGCGCGCTGGTTGCCGCACGGTCTGGCGCCATCTGCGCCGTAATGGTTGGGAGGTCAATCACAAGCGGGTGCACCGGATTTGGAAGAGGGAGGGATTGCGGCTGCCACTCAAATCGCACAAGCGGCGGCGGCTTGGAGGCACCGAGCAAGGAACCCAGCGGTTGGGTGCTGGTCGCAGGAATCATGTATGGAGCTACGATTTTGTTTTCGACCAAACCGAAGGAGGTCAGCGATTGAAATGGCTGGTGGTTCTCGACGAATACACGCGCGAGTGCCTTGGCTTGGAGGTGGAACACGCCATGGGGGCACGGGAAGTGGTTGGTATCCTCGAAAAGTTAGTCGCGGAGCGTGGAGCGCCGGAATTCATCCGTAGCGACAACGGCCCAGAATTCGTCGCCCGGGAGGTCAGGGAATGGATACAATCACAGGGGTTCAAGACGCTCTATATCGAACCCGGAGCGCCATGGCAAAACGGCGAAGCAACATTTTTTCTGTAAATTCGGTTAGGCTGACTGAAGGATACCAAAGGTTTTTTGTTGATTTGGGTTAGTTGTTACTGATCTGGGGAAGATAGGTTTTGCCGGACTCCCACTCCTCGG
>JBILWM010000140.1:0-5189 GCA_044369905.1 Terrimicrobiaceae bacterium
TTCTGGGGATTCATCGTTGCTGCCTTCGCGAGGAGGCAGTATGAGAGGTGTTTGGATAAATGACTGATATCCTTCATTCCATCGCGGTCGCGTTTGTTGCAATGTTTCCGATGATCAATCCCATCGGCCACGCGCCAATGTTTTATGGGATGACCTCCGACGACACGCCAGCTCGTCGGAGAGTGATGTCGGGAATGATCGGCCTGTATGTTTTTCTGATACTGACCGTCTCACTGCTTTTCGGGAATCTTCTGCTGAGTTTTTTTGGTGTAACGATTGATGACCTGCGGATCGCGGGCGGACTTCTTGTGGCGCATTCCGGCTGGGCGATGTTGGGCAATCAAAGTCGCGTGACTCCGCACGAACACGCCGCTGCCGAAGAGAAGGAGGATATTTCGCTCACCCCGATGGCGATGCCGATCCTGGCGGGCCCGGGCGCGATGAGTCTGGCAATCGGCCTCTCGACCTATGGCCAAACCTTTCCGCATTACATCGGCTTCGTGCTTGGGTTTGCTGCCATCGCGCTGCTCACCTGGATCTGCTTTCGCGAGAGCGATGCCATGGTGCGTGTGCTGAATGTGAATGCCATCGGAGCGCTCAACCGCGTGCTCGGGTTGTTCATCCTCGCCATCGGCGTGAACATGGTGGTCAAAGGCGTGCTGGATGTCTTCCCGCGTTGACCGTTCATTGAAAGGCCGGTCATTGGTGGCAATCATAGTTATTTTTTGTGTCTAAGTTGTTTCGGCTCTGCGAAGCTGATGGGTTATGAGAGACGCCTCAAGCTTGTCTGGTTCAAGAGACTCGCCAGCAACGACACCAACTCCTCTGCAGCGCCTCTTGATGAGGGAGTATCCGGCCTCTCGACCGGTGATGCGCCAGCGGTGGAGCCAGCTTCTTTTTCTGCATTGGCCGGTTGATCCAGAATGGATCCGCTCCCGTTTGCCGGCAGGCCTACATGTGGATTTGTTCGATGATCGAGGTTGGATGGGGGTCGTGCCTTTCGCCATGGAGCGAGTGCATCCTGTAGGTCTCCCGCCGCTGCCGTGGATTTCGTGGTTTCTGGAACTCAATGTGCGGACATATGTTCACGACGATGCTGGGCGACCGGGTGTGTGGTTTTTTTCTCTGGATTGCAACCAACCGCTGGCTGTCGAGGTGGCACGCCGATTTTTCCACCTTCCCTACCATCACGCGCGAATCCATGCGGCGTGTGAGGATGGTGAAACTATCTACACCAGTCAGCGCAGGGGATCTAAGAACACATCGAGCTTTCGCTACCGCAACCCGGTCCGCGCTGAGCCCGCGCCAGAGCATTCGCTCGAGTGGTTTTTGGTTGAGCGATACCTGCTTTTCACCACCGATCGCACGGGTCAAATCCGGTCCGGGCGAGTGCACCACACCCCTTACCGGATCGAGGCTGCAGATTGTGCGGAGTGGTCGTCAGAGCCGATCCTCGAGGATGGGTTTGGCTGCATCCAAGGGCCGCCCGTCTCGATGCTTGTGGCTGAACCGGTGGATGTGCGGATTTTTCCCCTCGTGTAGAAGAAAAAAGCCAAAGGACCAGCGCGCGAGATGCAATGCAAGCCACATCAAAAGCAGCTGCTGCCTGTTTCTTTAACCTCGAATAGAACGAATATTCACGAAGTGAGTCTTGTGATGAACCCTCGATTCCTACTATCCCTCCGCAGGCGGACGGTGTTTGCTCACACTTTGGCGCAGAGTCTCGACCACTTGCGCACTCAAGCGAAATGCCGTTTTCGACAAACGCAAAAAAACATCTTCAAAATCGACCAGGCCTGCCGCAGCGGCATCCGTCAAAAGACCCGCCGTTCCGGTGATTTGCAAACCCAGTGCGGTCGCCACCTTTCGACCCCGTTTTTCATCAAGAATCAGCAAGCTGGAATCTCGGAATTGCCATGCGAGCGTGATGGCGGAGGCTTCCCCAGCATCCAATGCTCCCGTTTCTTCAAGATAGGGCGACGCGTCCGGAACCACCGAGATCCAATCGGGCATCTTCAGAAGCAGGAGCCTCAAGGATTCAGGAGCACTCGAGTGGACAGCTTCTTTACGGATTGTTTCCGTAATGGTCACTTTGCCATAGAGCCTGCGGAGCAAATCCAGCTCAACGATCTCGGGCAGACAGGACAAGCACGGAGTTGTCACTGACGACGATCACGGGATGGCGTGTCGGAAATCAAACGACCGGCGAGCATCGGCTAAGATTTCCTCTGCCGATTGGTCGGGCCACATACCATGCCTACTCAGCATCGCCTGCGCCTCCCAGAGCGAACCCAACGCCAGCATTCTCCTGATCTGCTCCAGCGAGAGCACTTCTTTGGAATATGCTTCCGCCGCCAAAGCCTCAAGCGCAGCGTGGCCGAGATTCTGGAATCCCGCGCCTAGGTCGGCTGCCAGATCATCAGGTATGTCTACGGTCAGAGTCATTGCTTAATGAAAATATGCCATCCTTCATCGTCCATCAAATCCAAAAATGCCATGCGGTAGTCACCAAGTCATAACCTTGAATAGAACGAATATTCACGAATAGGGAGCGGCTTCGCCTGAGATTCTCCTTGTCGGTATCATTCGTGTTGATTCGGAAAATTCGTGGTTCAAATGATTAGTGAACGGGCAGCCAAGCTGGGATGGCTTCGCCCGAGGGCTTGCCGGTTTGGGATGCTGGAAGAATAATTTCCACGGCGCTGACGGAGCAGCGCCCTCTAGGGTGGGGGGTAGTAAAATGCAATGATCTCGGAATAAAAACTGGAAACCTGCGAAAATATCTATATCGTTGCACTTCATTAAACCTTAAAAACCGTGATTATTGATTTTTCTGTAAAAAACCATCGTTCATTCCGTGACGAGCAGCGCCTGAGCTTTGTGGCCAGCAATTATGTGAAAGAGTTGCCAGGTCATCTGATCGATCCTGCCTTGCCGGGATTGGATGGGCTGAAGCTATTGAAGGGTCTGGCGTTGTATGGGCCGAATGCGGCCGGGAAGTCGAATGTGCTGAACGCGCTGCATTTTCTGGCTGTGTTTGTGGAAAAATCCGCGACGGATTTTGACGAGGGCGATCCGACAGGTGTGGAGCCTTTTGCTTTGAGCGAAGATGCCGTGGCAACTGCGAGCGAGTTTGCGCTGCGCTTCGTGGTGAATGGTGTTCGCTACCATTTTGCGTTGGTCCTGGATCGGCACCGTGTGCTCTACGAGTCGCTCTCGGCTTTTCCAAAAGGCAAGGAGCGTGTCTGGTATGAGCGCACATGGGATGAGGATGCCGGGGCCTACACTTGGGAGCCCGAGCGGCCCACCGATTTTCGCAGAGATGCAAAACTGGAGGGATACACGCGGCAGAATGCGTTGTTCCTCTCGACAGCGGCGAAGTGGAACAACGAGCAACTGGCGCCGATTTACCGGTGGTTCAAATTCCAATTGCGATTTTTAAGGGTGAATGCGGATTTCCCCGCTCTACCGCCAAGCATCACGGCAGAGGCCTTGCGAAAAGGTCCGAATGAGCGCAATGCGGTGGTGCGCCTGCTGCGCCACGCGGACATGGGCATCCTCTCGGCCAAAGCGGTGGAGAAGGAACTGCACCGCGAAGAGTTGCCGGAAGGTCTGCCAGAAGAACTCGCGGCTATGTTTCTCAAAAACAAACGCATCGAAATCACGCTTGGGCATCGTGGGGTGGCAGGCCGGGAGTATCCGCTCCCGTGGGATGAGGAGTCCTCGGGCACGCAGAAGCTATTCACCTTGGCCGGACCGTGGCTGGATGTGCTGGAAAACGGCTATGTAGTGGGCGTGGATGAGATCGAGTCGAGCATGCACCCCTCCATGGTGGTGGAGTTGCTGCGCTTGATCTTTGATTCTTCAACGAACGCACACGGAGCGCAGTGCCTCTTCACCACGCACAATCCGCTGCTACTCGATCCCACGCTGCTGCGGCGCGACCAGGTATGGTTTGCCGACAAGGACGATGAGGGGGGTACCCATCTCTACCCGCTCACAGAATACAAGCCGCGCAAAGGCGAATCCCTCACACGGGGCTATATGGCAGGACGCTACGGCGCCGTGCCATTCATCCCCGAGGGCCTTCTCGGAAAGGAGGAGGCGGGTGTCGGCCAAGAATAAGTGGAAAAAGCAGATTCCCTCGGATGCAGCCTCCTTCCGCCGTCCGAAGGGCAGTGCCCGTCCCGGCAATGCCATTCTCATCGTTACGGAAGGCCTCGTGAGTGAGCCCGCCTATTTCACAGCACTGAAAAGACGCCTTGCTCTCCAAACGCTGGAGATCGAAGTCCAGCCCGGCGGCATGGGCGATCCGCAGAAATTGGTCGAGTATGCGGTGGGCTTGCGCGAGGCTCGGCGGCGCGAGGCAAGAAATGGGACGCTATCGCTTTCCAAGGCGTTGGATTTTGACGAAGTCTGGATCGTGTTTGATACGGATGTGCCACTGGCCCACGGCCGCTTGCAGGCAGGTTTGGCCAAGGCGGCATCCAAGAAAATTCAAGTCGCGCACAGCACACCATGCTTTGAGTTTTGGCTCCTGCTGCACATGACCTACACCTCTGCGCCGATGCTCAAGTGCGCGGATGCCGTTGCCAGGCTGGAGTCCACATTGACCAGCCGTTACTCCAAGGCCAGCCAAGATGCGGTGAGTGTCATTCCTCCTCTACTGGAGGGCCTCGACACAGCTATGGCGAATGCCGAAAAAATCCGGATTCACCACAGCTCGGTTGCCACACCGTCGCCCGCGAATCCCTCCACGGAAGTGGACCATCTCATCGCGTCCATTCGCAGCACAGCATCCCCCGCCCATAGCTGAAACCATGCCCGAAAACCTCGCTAGATCTTGGATTTGGTCAAACACCCACAAGGCAGCTGGGCAGATTCTGGAATGCGAAGATTTCTGGGGCCAGAAAGGCTACTGGGTCTGACAGACAGGACAGCACGGAGTTGTCACCGGCGACGATCACGGGGTGGCGTGTCGGAATTCAAGCAACCGGCGGGCATCGGCTAAGATTTCCTCAGCCGATTGGTCGGGCAATAGACCGCAGACAGAGTGGCAAGATCAGGGCGTTTGGCTGGAGGCTCTGGAAGCAGCAAGAAAACTGGCTGAAAGAAAAAGATAGACAAAAAGGCACAGAAAAGCTGTGATAGTCTGGTGAAGAAGAAAACATCAGCTACAGAGGCCAACT
>JBILWM010000064.1:0-17093 GCA_044369905.1 Terrimicrobiaceae bacterium
CTGCGCCGTCGCGAGCTTGCGAGGCAGACCAATAAACACACCCACCCTAAAATCCGCTTTCTCTACGACCCGATCAGAGATGATCCAGACATCGGCCCGATCATCAAAGCGGCCACAGAACGCGCCCGCCAAGAAGTCTCGGGAGGCAAATACGAGCACCTCGGCACCTGCCATCTCATCTGGAGGCGAAAAAAAGAAATCCTCAAGGAGGAACACGGCATCACTTGGTATTCGCCCCGCGAAATGAACCCCGGCGTTATTTACGACTGAGCGCCATCCCACCTCGACCTCTCCACATCCTTTATGAAAAAACAACACACCTTGCCGACAAGCAGTCAGGATCACTGGAAGGCTATCGCCCTTTTGCTGGCCATTCTCGCATCCGGTTGCGCCACTCCCGAGCCGCCAGCCTTGCCGCCGGAGGTTTTCTACACGCCGCCGCCCGCACCGAAATACGATCCAGCCAACGATCCGCAGCCCCACTACACGATTCTTGTCGAATCAACGCCACCCGGAGTGCGTATCGAATTCAACGATGCCTTTGTCGGGATCACTCCCTGCCGGATTCGCGTGCCGGGGGAAGCGGGCAGGAAGTTTGCCTACGGTCAGATGCTCAACCATGTCTTCAAGGCCTTTCCGCCGCCTTCTGGTGGATCGACGCAGATCAAGGATTTCCCCAAAGGAGGCGAAATCCCTGAGCGCCTTTTCTTCGATATGAGGCTTGTTTACCGATGAAGACTATCTGGCAAATTTGCATTGCGGCGATCCTGCTTGCCTATGCGTCTCCCCTTGTATGCGTCGCCCAGGAAACTGGCGAGATTCATGAAGTCGAAGTCGTGGGCGAAGGCACCGATGAGGAAAGCGCCCTGCAGGCCGCATTCGTCAAGGCGCTGCAGACCACAATCGGCGTGGTCGTCCACACCCAAACCACAGTCCGGATTTACGAACTCACCGATGATCTTTTGCGCGTTCTTACCAACGGCTGCATCGAGAGCTATGAGGAACTTCTCAGCCAGTCGCAAAACGGCGTGACCCGCGTGGCCATCCGCGCCCGTGTGAGACGCGGAATCGTCGCCGATTTTCTGGGAGTCCAGAGACCCAAGCACAGGGTGGAACTCAAAGACGAATGGGCGCGACTCAGCACCACGGCAAGGGGACGCGAGCAGGCCGTGCAGATGCTGCGCAGCCTTGTTCTGGGCATCAGCCCCAAGCTTTACAAGGTCACTCTCATCGACCTCCAAAGCGGGGAGGAAATCGGCTCCGGTGGAAATCCACTTCCCTTCCTCGAGCAGGGAAAGGACTCCATCGTTTACGCCACATGGGCCGCCCTCATCACGCCAGATCTCGATTTCTGGGACAACGAGGCGTCGCCCCTGATCGACCAATGCCTGCAGACACTCAGCGAGCGCAGCGGCGACCTCTACATCCGAATGGAAAGCGAAAGGCCCGAGATCGGCTTCTACGAAGGCGCGCCTGACGGATTCGCTGGGAATTTCACCACGGCGCCGCTTCGCCGCTGGCAAAGAATCCTCCCTCACGGCCCGTTGCCGTGGGAAAATGCCGCACCAGTTCCTGTTGTCCACTCCGCCCCGCACAGAATCGCTCTGCAAAGGAAGAGCAAAGATGCCGGCGGAACCCAGCTTTCGATTTACCACCTCCGCCCAGAAGCCTTCAGCCCGCTGATGGCAGAAAGCGCCCGGCTCGACAATGTGCCGCTTTACCTCCGGGCCAAGCTACAGTTGGAAAGCGGAGCGGAAGCCACATTTCTCGTCGGGCAAGCCTCACCCATCCTCGCTCCGATCGGGCTCCCTTGGTCGGGAGCAGCAGACGCGCTGTATTTTGGCACCCTCTTTCCCGTGGGATGGATGACCGGCGGGTGGATGCCGAAATCCGCCTGGCCAAAATGGGAGGGCGCTATACTGCCCATGAAAACCGTGCCCGGTTTTGATTCCTTTCTGGTGGCGAGTGGAATGATTCAAGGCGGCGATGGCTCCTACACAGATGCGCTTGAAAAGCTCATCCGAGTCCAACGCGGAGCCAGATACAAAGACGCACCGGCAAGGTTCGAATTCGATACAGGAATCGTCGTTCCCATCACCTTCCGCATGCAAATCGACGACCTCAAAAAAGTAAAAGGTCTGGCCGTTGATATCATCGCCGACCACCAGGACCTCAAGGCGCAGTTAGACCACTTTGCGAAAAAAGATTCGAAAGTCTGCGCTACAATCAAAAAATGAAGTTTGCCAAACTCGTTATTTCAACGACTGGAAGAAATTCGCTGGTCCGCCAGCAAATACTCGCCACCCGCTAAATCGCTCAAATGCTACCAACGCGCTTTCTGAATCCAAAATTCGCTTGTTTCCAACACGCGACCCGATATTGTCAGACTTTATAAAGAAAATTCTCTCAACTTGCAGTGCATTAACCATCAATAACTAATGCCCACCCCCTTTCAACCGTTGCCGCTTTGTATCAGGCAGTGCGGCACTTTGAGGTTTCGTCTGTGCTGAGCTTTCATTACGGTTCGAAGCACAATGACCGCGAGATTCCGTTTGCGGAGTGGCACGCTCGGAGACTCGACGTTCCGCACAGCTCGGAAAATCTGGAATGCAGAATAATAGACGGTCTCCAGTGATTCGATTAAACAGATAAAAACCATGAGTATCTTTGCAAATTGCCAACCCCGCCTCGAAGTCCGCCAAGGTGAACTCAACGATGCGATATTCGCTGCGGACTTTGGCGATCTCATCGCGGGGCGATCGGCCGATGTCTACGCAGATCCAGAAAAGTTCTTTGGCAATACACACCCTGCTCAAAACCTTAAGGATGTTTCGAAAGCCGTTTTCTCGCGGCTTGTCGATGCATCTCAAAGCGGCCTGACTCTGCGCTTGAGCACGGGCTTCGGTGGCGGCAAGACCCATACACTGATGACTCTCTGGCACCTCGGCCACAGCGCCGGAAATGCGGCGTTGGGTGCAGAGATTCTGTCAAACACCGATCGCCCGTCGAAAGTGACGACCATTGCAGTGGACTGCGGCAAAGCTGGTATTCCCGATTTCAACACCCACAAAAGTTTTTCGACCCGCAGCCTCTGGGGCGAATTGTTTTTCCAGCTTGGCGAGGCTGGCGAAGCAGGTGGAGGGCAGAAGGCGCTTGCCTTGCTCGGAGCGGCGGACGCACCCGAAGCTTCTCCAAACGCGAAACAACTTGAAGCGGTCCTACCGTCTGGGCCGATTTTGTTCCTGATCGACGAATTGGTCATTTACATGGCCAAGCTCACCGAACGCGGCCAGGGAAACCTCTTGGGCTTTATGAACCTCTTGGCATCCGTTGTGAGCAACAGGCCCCAGACGGTGCTGGTCGTCACTGATCCCGGCCAGCAGGCGGTGTATGCCCAGCAGTCCCAGCGCCTAGCCAGCCAACTCGCCGAATGTGCCCGGGACTTGGAGGAGATTTTCGGGCGCAAAATGAGCAGTATCGACCCCATCGGCGATGAATCCGCCAAGGTCATCGTTCGTCGACTGTTCGGCAAGGTTGACCAGAGCGCTGCCAGCAAAACCGCTCAAACCTACGCCGATCTCTATAAACGGGTATCGGATGCGAATTCACAACTTCTCCCTTCGGGTGGAGCCGCTCCCCCGACATCTCCAGCCTACAAGAAATCCATTGAGGATTGTTATCCGTTCCACCCGAGGTTGCTGAAAACCGCCGAGGAGAGGCTGGGCGCGATGGCCAGCTTCCAGAAGAGCCGGGGAGTTCTCAGGCTTTTTGCGCGGATCATCCGGGATGTCTGGAACCATCAAACCGACTGCGACCTCATTTCTGCGGGAGAAGTGAACTGGGCAGACAAGGAAATTCAGGCCGACCTTCTCAATCGCCTGCAAAAAGACCGTTTCACCGCAGCGATCAAAGCCGACATCACTGGCCATGCTCTCGATCTCGATGGTGGATCTTCCGGCATCCATGTTCGCGTCGCTTCCGCACTCCTGCTGGAGAGTTTGGACACCTCGAATTCGACGAGCGGCTTCGATTCGCCGGATCTCACGCTTGCGGTTCTACGACCCGAGGAGGCTGGCCCGGAACCCGGAGAGGCTCTCGACAGGTTGATCGGCGTTGGGTGGCATACCTACCCGCTTCCGGGCGGGCGCGGTTGGCAATTCCGCACAGAGCCAAATGTGATGCGCCAGATCGATGAAATGCGCGGGAAGATTTCCCCTGACGATGCGGTCGCCCGCATCCGAGCTGAAGTGCAGCAATATTTTGGAGGCTCGGTTTTCAAACTCGCCGGATGGCCTGCCCACCCGAATCAGGTTCCAGAGTCCGCAGATCTTCAGCTCGCAGTCTGCTCCAATGTGAAGACCGCCATATCTGTTGTGAGTTATTCTGACGACCGGGATCCATCAGCACCTGTGCCTCGGGGCTTCCGCAATGCCATTCTTGCTGTTGCGCCTTCGGAAGTGAAATGGGCCGCAGCCATCGAAAAGGCCCAACGCTTGATCGCTGCTGAAATAATTCGCAAAGAACATACGAGCGGGTCTCAAGGCAAGCTCGTCATCGAGCAGATTGATCGATTTGAACCCGACCTGCGCAAGCAATTCTTCATCCAAAGCTATCGTGCCTTTGATCAAGTCATTCTTACCGGTCGATCCGCACTCCAATTGGAGGAGCAATATATGGTGCCGGAAGGGCAGGTTCTCCAGCGACCAAACGGGCAGGCGCTGCTTCGGAAGTTTCTTCACGAAAAAGGATTGCTTTTTGAGACAACCGACGGGATCGATCCGAGCTTCTTCGTGGACAAAGTGCTGCCCGGAGCGACCCCTGTGCCCGGAGAACCGGAGGCTTGCTCCGCACGCTCGGTTCACGAACGCATTCTTTCAGCACCGGGCTTGAGGCTGATCCCCGATGCAGACATCGTGCGAACCACGATTCTCAAGGCAGTTGAGAGTGGACAGATCACCGTGAGGCTCTCCGACGGAACGGTCTGTGACAGGGATGGCTCGGTAATCGGTGTTGCTGGGCATCGCCGCAGAACGCCAGCGCGACTTCCCTCCGCATACCCGTTGGACGATTCCGTTGTGGTTGCTCTCACTTCGACCGCAACCGTCAAGGGGTGGATCGCGGAGGACAAGCCCGAGCAGGGTTCTGGCCAGAAGGGTGGCGGCACCGGTGGGAGTTCTGGTAGCACTCCCATTCCGCCACCTCCCCCGCCAAGTCAGGTTACAGCGACCACTTGGCCGTCGATTTTGAGCTACTCGGAGAAACGCCCGATTCTTAAACTCGAGCTTCGCGCTCCGACGCCAGCCATCGCCGCCGCGCTCGCGACGCTGGCGCAGCCGCTCGGCGCGGATGCGCTTGCCGTCAGCATCACCTTATCGGGAGATGCAAAAGACGGAGGATCGGTGAACTTCGCCGCAAATGATCTTAAGCTGAATCATCCAACCAAACCACTCCAGATCGGACAGACCCTTTTCAACTCGCTGGCGGAAGGCTGTGCCTATGAGGCCACGGTGACGCTCCATTTCAAGGGAGGGCGATCCGGGCTGCACGGCGCACTCGATAATCTCCAGCAAAGCGCACCTCCCGAGGTGAACCCTATCGCGGTCTTCGACAAGCCCACCGAATCATGAAAATCCGCGAAGCTTCATTTGCCCTCCGTGTCGTCCGTCGCCGACTGGGCGATGCCGCCATCCTCTATCGCCGCTCCCTCGACGAAAAAATGACCGAACGCCTGACCCGCGTTGCGGCGATTTCGCCTCTTGCTTTCGCTTCCGCGTCCGCACTGGTCCGCCAAGCCGTGAAAGCAGGTCTTCCCAAAGGACAGCGCCTCAAACTTGAACCCGGCCCGTTTTACCCGCTCGACGACGACTGGGGCGCCCGCGTGGCCTGTTACGCCATGATCGCAGTTGGCCTTCGCAGTGCCGACCGGCTCCACAAAGCCGCCTCCCATCTGCAAGCCGCTGACCCAGCGGAAGCCTCATGGTGGTTCGGCCTCATGCGGAATGGCCGCCTCCGCCGCACCCGACGGGCTCTGCGGATTCTACTGGAGGCCGTGAAGTGAAGGCATCTCGCCCTCCGATCAACGAAATCGGAGCAGCACTTTTTTGCCGAAAGCCGGAATTCCAATTACCAGAGAACCTCATCCATCGTTGCGACGAGGCCCTCTCAAAAGCAGGAAGCCCGGCTTTCGCCGGGCTTCCAAAAAGGACGGGAGTGTTTGGCGCGGGGGCATCGCTGCCACAATTCCTTTCGGAACTAACCGCCACCCTTAACTCCCTAATATGGGATAAGCCTAAGATCATGGCTGGATCGCCGCAAGACTTTTTTCCATGAATCTTTTGAACCGCGAGCCCCCTGCCGCCCCCCTTCTGGAAAACGAGAAGTTTTTCCTCGAACTTTGGCACGGTATGACGCACGAGGCATCTCTTGACTCCCACCGTGTCCGATGCCTGAACGCTCGCATGATCATCCGAGAACTCAAAGAGGAAATTGAGATCGGACGAGCCCGTCCCGATGATGTTCTGGTCCTTTGCAACGAGGCCGAAGAAATTCTGTCCTGCGATCCGGTTGCAGGCGAATCGTTCCCCAGGCATATCGGCATTCTTAAACCATTTTTGGCGCAGCCCCCTCTTCCGGAAGAAAAGAAAAAGGAATCGGCTTTCCGCGAGTTTCGGTTTGCGGTCGCCGATTTCTCGGCAGTGCTCGAAGCAGACTACTTCAAGCGACTGTTGGCCAAGCTGCCGCAAGCGATCTCGGACGCCGACGTTGCCCGAATCGAGGGCGTCACGGGAGCCGTGCTGAGCGACTTGATCGATCAAGGTTGGCCGATAGAGACACTCTTCTCGTGGCCCAATCTATTTTTTCGGATAAAAAATCCGCCCTACAACACGTTCGCCAGCAACCTGAACTTCATGATCCGCACCCTGGATCGGGGTGACCAGCCCTACTCGGTGATTCTGCGGCTGAGCGGGAGCTCCAAGCTCTCGGAGTTTGGTGATTTCAATGGCTTCCATTTTCGGAGACTTCCCGGATTTACTCCCGATGGCAGCGAGTCCCAGAGAAAATTTGCGGCGCAGAGCCCCCTCACCACCTTCGCTGAGACGGAGGTTGACGCTCCAGACTTCACTGCGGCGGCGATTGCTGCGCGTGAGCGATTCGAGCGTTGCCTGGACCTGCTGCGATTCAATTTCGAACCCGAACCGCTGAAGGTGGATACCCGGTGCCTCGTCAAACGGAAAGGGGACGAGCGCACGAGGCTCCCCGAGGTCCGCCATCTGGTTCCCAACCCGCATCATCATCTCCATGTGAATGACTTCCGAAAATTCACCAGGCAGCTGGAAGAAATCCTTGCCCGCCCGAGTATCCGGCCAGAGTCCCACGAATGTCTTCGGGCCGGACTGCGCCACTTCCGCATCGGAAGCGACGCCGATACCTACAAGGACAAATTCCTGAGTTGGTGGATGGGCTTGGAGTTTCTTGCCTATGTGGGAGCAGGCGGCAACATTGGCCCCACGGTTGCCAACCATGTGGGCGACGCACTGGTGCAGAGGTATCTCTACAAGTTCGTTTCCGATCTCGTTCGAACGCTCAAAGGCCAAAAAGTCGCCTGGTCGGAGGACCTTGCGCAGCTATCAAGTGCAGCCACTCTCGATGATCTCGATCATCCCAAGTGCCTGACGATCCTCCAGTCGCAACATGGCTCCGAGACCCTCGCCACCGCATTTCCTCGCAACCCGGTCGCCGCTCGCCGCATCCGCCGCCTTGCGGAAATGCTACAGAACCCACTAAAAACAGCAGACGCTATTGCTGCCCACCATCGTCATCTGCGATGGCATTTAAGTCGTCTCTACCGGGTTCGATGCTGCATCGTTCATGGCTCGGAGGTTCGCCACCGATTGCCACTACTGACCGCCAACCTCGAGTTTTATCTCAAAGAACTCATCACCATCCTTCTACGCGCGTTCTCGAAAAATCCCCACCTCACTTCTCTGGCCGAGATTTACCAGCGTGCAAGCATTGCCCGCGAGCGAGCAGACCGCGAACTCCGCGCTCAAGGATCCGATACAGACTCCGTCCGTAGAACGGTTTTCAACTCGATCGTTCTGCAAGAAATTCATCCTTCATAATTCATCTTTTTTCATGAAACTTCCCCGACTCCTCATTGAAGACTGGCTCCCTGCCGCTGCCATCGGCGTTGAATGTATGCGCGAACGGGGGTCGGCCAGTGCGCTGGCTCCTCATACCTACCTCCATGTCTGGTGGGCGCGGCGGCCGCTCGTCGCCTCCCGGGCTGCTGTGCTGGGGTCGCTTCTGCCTGCGGATTTCCCGAGAGAGACGTTTGAGCGGTTGATTGGGTTCGGGCGTCCAGGGGCCGATCTGGTAAAGGTTCGGAAGTTGATGGATACCGGGGTTCGCGTCGAGGGGGGATTCAATTGTGGACGGGCGTTCAAGAATGGGATGCGCGAGGCCGACCTCGAAGCGGCTCATGCGGCGGCGAGGCAGATTTTTGGCGATGACATCTCGGTGATTGATCCGATGTCCGGCGGCGGCTCGATCCCGCTGGAATCAGCCCGGCTCGGGTTCAAGACCTACGCGAATGAGCTGAACCCGGTCGCCTGCACGGTTCTGGAGGCCACGGTGGATTATCCATTCCGCTTCGGCCCGGAACTGGCCGAGAAAACCCGGAAGTGGGGGCGCGAGCTGGTGAAGCGGATCGAAAAACGGCTGGCCGATTTCTTCCCGAAACGCACGGATGGCCTCGTCCACGCCTACATCTTCGCCCGCACGGTGCCGTGTCCAGATACGCAGCATCCAACTCCGCTGGTGCCGGACTGGCATTTGCTCAAGCCCAAAGGCAGTGAGCGCCGGGTGGTGGCCGAGCCGGTGGTGGATGCCAAGGCGTGCATATGGTCGGTGCGCATCCGGGAGGTCGGGCGGCATGCCGGGCAGCTCAAGGAAGCGCCCCTGCCCACTTACAGCGGCGGCGACGGCATTTCGCTCTTTACCCGCAACAAAATCCCCGGCGATTACATCAAGGCGATGGCCCAGAACGGCAAGATGGGCAGCGCCCTCTACGCGGTTGCGGTCAAGACGCCCAAAGGCCTCGAGTTCCAGCCACCCACCCGGGACGACCTCGACGCCATCGCCGCCGCAGAAAAGGAACTCGCCAAACTCCGCCCGGAGTGGGAACGGAGAAATGTCATTCCGACGGAGAAGTATCCGGAAGTTTCGAGTGACGAGCGTCCGATTTCTTATGGAATGCCAAGGTGGGCGGATATGTTCTCGCCGCGGCAGTTGCTGGGGTTTGGCGTTCTGGTGGAAGAGCTGCGCGATTTGCGACTCGAAATCATCCGTTGTGAGGGGAAAGATGCGGGAGAGGCAGGGGTGCATTTGCTCGCTGCAGTTCTCGACAAGTTTCTGAACTACAACAGCTATCTTGCGTCATGGCACTCACCGCGTTCTGTGATCAGGAGCGTCTTTGATCGCCATGATTTTGCGTTTAAAGTGACCTATGCAGAAATGGCCCCGTGTCTCGCTGGCAGTGGATTTGCGTGGGCAATCGATAACACGATTGAATCTGCAGAGCACCTTGCAGAGTTTTCGAGAGACTTGAATGCACTGCCCGCCGAAATCACCCAAGGCTCTGCAACAAATCTCACCCACCTCGCCGACGAAAGCATTTCCGCCGTGGTCGTGGACCCGCCCTACGCCGACAACGTGCAATACAGCGAGTTGGCGGATTTCTTTTACGTC
This sequence comes from Terrimicrobiaceae bacterium, assembly GCA_044369905.1. Taxonomy (GTDB): domain Bacteria; phylum Verrucomicrobiota; class Verrucomicrobiia; order Chthoniobacterales; family Terrimicrobiaceae; genus UBA967. The sequence continues at coordinate 9,751 of JBILWM010000064.1, forward strand.
TGGTTGAAACGAACGCAGGGGCATCGGCGACCCGAGTGGTTCTCGACCTACCTGTGCGACCACGACGAGGAAGCGGTGGTCAATGTCTCGCGCCATCGTGGAGAAGGCGAGGCGGCAAGATCTGCAAAAGCAAAAGCGAACGCCTTTTACCAGGACCTCATGACAAAAACCTTCCGCGAGGCGCACCGGGTGCTGCGGCGCGAAGGTGCTCTTACGGTGATGTTCACCCACAAAAAGCAGGAGGCGTGGGAGGCGCTTTTCTCCTCGCTCATCAACGCCGGGTTCACGATCACGGCCACCTGGCCGGTGAAGACCGAGAGCGAGCATTCGCTGCACCAAGCCAAGAAGAACGCCGCCCAAAGCACAGTGATCCTTATCGCCCGCAAGCGCCGGCCTGGAGCGGGCGCCGGCTATTTCACCGAGGAGATGAAAGCCGAAATCCGCCAGAAAGCGCGGGCCACCGCCGAACGGCTCAAAAAGGAGGGGCTCAATCCGGTGGACCAGCTTGTCGGTTCGTTCGGCCCGGCGATGGAGGTCTATTCCCGCCACGACCAAGTCAAAACCGACACCGGGCGCGAAATTGGCGTGAGTGCGGCTATCGACGAAGCCAGCGATGCCGTGAGCCAATGGCGCATCGAGCAACTTGCCGAGCGCGGTCTGGACGGCGTCGAGGCCGAGGGCAAGTTTGCCCTGCTCTGTTGGGATGTGCTCGGCGCGGCGGAGTTCCGCTATAACGAAGCGACCCTTCTCGGCAAAGCGGTCGGGATGGAGGTGGATACCCTCATCGCCGCAGGCCTCGTCACCAAGAGCGGCGACAAGATCAACATCGTCCCCGTCAAAGCCCGCCGACGCGAACGCGCCCTCGAGCAGGAAGAAGCCGACCTGCTCGGCGAACCTCTCACCACCGGCAAGCGTCGCAAAAAGTCCGACACGCTTAAAGTCCACCCGAACGACCCTGCGTTCCGCACTGCGCTCGACGGCTGCCACGCCCTCGCCCTGCGCCACCTCGAAGCTGGAGGTGGCGCAGGCGGCATCGGCAACGCCAAAGAACTCGCTCGCCGCCAGAACTGGCAGGCCGGGAGCCCGGTCGCCCGCCTCATCGAAGCGCTCGTCCACGCCGCGCCGGAAGCCGTCCGCCACGAAGCGGGAGCCAAGAGCGCGGCGGCGATCTTTCCCGAGTTCCGCGCCTGGCATTCCCTGCTCCAACCGCTCTTCGGTATCGAACCTCCCGATTGGACGATAAAACTTGCACCGGAAATGGAGCTGCCGCTTTTTGCGGGATCGCAGGGAGAATTGGATGATGCGGAAGAACCCGAGGAAGAGGAGAGCGAGTAATGAAACGAGCCAAGACGGACAAAGCCCATAAGCCCGCGCGGCCACGCGAGGTGACAGTCCCGGCGAAGGCTGCGGAGGCGATCCGATCTGGCGACGCCAAGCCAGTTGACTTTCCCGGCCTCGTATCCGCCATCGGTTCGTTGCATGAGGCATGTGCCGCGTTGGTCAACCGGACCGTCAACACGACGCTCACCCTGCGGAATTGGGTCATCGGGGCCTACATCAGGGAATATGAGCAGCGGGGCGCGGACCGGGCGAAGTATGGGGCGCGGCTGCTGGAAACACTCTCCGAGACGCTGCAGGAGAGTCTGGATCGGTGCTACACAGGACGCTATCTCGGCTTGTGCAGGCAGCTTTTCGACCGGTGCCCGCAGATTCGGAAATCAGTGATTTCCGAATCCAGCCTGCTCAAACTTCAAGACGGTGGCGTGGTCTGGATCGGGAGTGAAACTCGGAAATCGGCGATTTCCGAGTTGGGCGTCGGTGCGGATTTGTTGGTGCAAAGGCTGTCCTTCACCCACCTGGTCGAACTCATCGTAATCGACGACCCGCTCAAGCGCGCCTTTTACGAGATCGAATGCATCCGGGGCAACTGGTCGGTGCGGGAACTCAAGCGCCAGATCGCGACGCTCTATTTCGAGCGTTCTGGGCTATCCAAGAATAAAAAGAAACTGGCGGAGATGGTCGCGAGCGGCGCGGAGTGCGGCGAGCCGCATCTTTCGATCCGCGATCCCTACATTTTTGAATTTCTCGGACTGCGGGCGAAGGATGCCGTGGCGGAATCCGACCTCGAGGCCGCACTGGTAGAACATCTGCGCGATTTCCTGCTCGAACTCGGTCATGGTTTCTGTCTGGAGGCCCAGCAAAAATCCATCCTCATCGGAAAGACACGCGGGTTCGTGGACCTCGTCTTCTACCATCGAGTCCTGAAATGCCATGTGCTGGTGGAACTCAAGGCGGACGAGTTCAAACACGAGCACCTCGGGCAGCTCAATACCTATGTGGAATGGTATCGGCAGCACATGATGTCGGAGAGTGACAACCCGCCAATCGGCCTCCTGCTTTGCACCGACAAAGACCAAGCGCTGGTCGAATATGCCACGGCGGCGGTGGACAACCGGCTTTTTGTCTCGAAATACGCGGTCGAGCTTCCAAGCAAAAAGGCATTGGAAGCTTTTCTGCGCGAGCAGAGGAAGGAACTCGGAGTCCATGGCTGACCCTCGTTTGCGCGACCGCACCTGGAGACGATTTCTCCAGGCCCATGATGGGGCCTTGGTCGAGGAACTCTACAACCCTGCACTCGGGATGGCCGTCGGCTATGACCGGTGCTGCGCATACTTTTCGAGCTCGGTTCTGGCGGTCGCCGCAAGGGGGTTCGGGGCGATCATCACTCGGTTTGTCGAATCGCCGCCTGCCGTGCCTCCAGCGCCGATCCGGTTGCTGGTGAACGAGGAAATGAGTCGCGATGATGTGCAAGCGCTCACAGAGGGCGGCAATCTCTCCGTTCTGGAGACCATTCTTCTCAAGCGTCTCCAGAGTCCGCAGGAATTCATCGAGCGGGACCGGCTCGCGCTGCTCGGTTTTCTGGTCAAACGCGGGTGGATCGAAGTGCGTGTCGGTGTCCTGCGCAAAGGCGGCGGCATTCTTCATTCGAAATTTGGTGTCGTTCGCGACGCGTCCGGCGATGCCTTGATGTTCCGGGGAAGCGCGAATGAATCCGCCCACGGACTGCAAAACAATGTCGAGCATGTCGAAGTGACGACTTCGTGGGAGGACCCGGGCGGGTATGAGCATTTTTCCCGGCATTTTGAGCAGATGTGGAATAACGAGCATCCTGCCATCGAGACATTCAGCCTTCCGGACGCCGTTGCGAAAAAGCTGATTTCGTTTGCTCCCGAAGAAAGCGATCTGAATCAGGAAGGAAGGATCGCCGAGGGAACGGCGGCTCCTCCCCCTGCTTCCGAGCCCGACCCGACCCGTCGCCGCAGGGCCGCGATGCTTTGGCGATACCTTGTCGAGTCTTCCTATATGGTCGGTGGCGAGCATGTTTGTGACGCCACGGCGCTGGTCGGCATGTGGCCGCATCAACGGAGGGTCGTCGAGGAGACGACCTCTGCATGGCCTGATGGACGGCTCTTGTGCGATGAGGTTGGAATGGGCAAGACGATCGAGGCCATTCTTGTCCTGCGGCGACTGCTCGCCGGGCGGGGCGTTCGAAGGGTTTTGTTTCTTCTTCCCGCCGGGTTGTTGCGCCAATGGCAGGGGGAATTGCGGGAGAAAGGAGGGCTTCTTGTCCCGAGACTTCAGGGGACCGGCACTTTGATCTGGCCGGGTGGAAGAGAAGAACCAGTGGATGGCTTGGCTGAGGCATTGCGTCAACCTCTGCTACTGGTGAGTCGGGAAATGGCGCGGCTTGAGGGAAATCTCGGCACCTTGCTCTCCGCAGACGAGTGGGATCTTGTGCTCTTGGATGAATCGCATGCCGCGCGGCGACTCGATCAGAAAGAAGGTGCGTTCAATCAGGCAAACTTGCTGCTCAAGTTGCTGCGTGAGTTGCAATTGAAAGGAAAAGCAAAAAGCTTTCTGCTTTTGAGCGCAACTCCCATGCAAACACAACCTTGGGAACCTTGGGATTTGTTGGGGGTTCTCGGAGAAGGAGGCCATTGGCTCGCCGAGTTCAAAGCGGTTCGGCAATTCTACGAGGCGATCTCCGCTCTGGAGTCCCGAGTTGTGATGGAACCTGAAGTCGCGCAAGCGACAGCCGATGTTCTCCTTGCAGATGGCTTTGTCTCAAAAATGCCGGATGGCTCGCCGTTGCCCGAACGGCAGGAACTTGCCAGAAAACTACGATTCGCTCCCCATGGGGCCCGACATGACTTCGCAAAATGGCTGCGTGCGGCATCTCCGATTTCCAGGCGCATCCACCGGAATACCCGCGATACTCTTAGGGAATACCATCGGCTCGGGATTCTGGAAAAACCCCCGGCCCAGCGCCGCGTCGAGGATTTTTCTTTTGAATACCAAAGCCCTGGCGAGAGGGAAATCTACGATGAACTCGCCCGCTACATCGACCGCAGGTTCGACGAATTGGAGGGGGAGCGGCCCGGCAAGGGATTTGTGATGACGATTTATCAGCGGCGAATGGCCAGTTCTCCATACGCCATCACCCAAAGTTTGAAGCGCCGATGTGAAGGCTTGGAGCGTGTCGTGCGGCACTTCGCAGTAGACTCCCGCCCGGTTGAGGATTTGCCGGAAGGACAGGCAGACGACGAATGGAGCGATGGAGATGACACTCCGCTTTCGGCCGCGCTGCCAACGGACCCCGAACAAGCGGAACGCGAACTGGGTGATGTGAGGAAACTGCTCGGGCAATTGTCCGGCCTCCATGGGAAAGATACCAAGAGGGATCGTTTTTTTTCCGTGCTCCAGTCGGTCATTCAGGACGGCCGTGCCGTGCTGGTCTTCACGGAATACTCGGATACTCTGGAGTATTTAAGGGACTTTCTCGCTGACCGGTATCAATCCGCGCTTGGGACCTATAGTGGCGATGGCGGCCACATCTGGCAGGGAGGAAGATGGATCGCCGTGACCAAGGATGTCATCACGCGCCTCCTGCGTGAACGCAAACTTCGAATACTGCTTTGCACGGATGCCGCAAGCGAAGGACTGAACCTCCAAGCTGCCGGTGCGGTCATCAATTACGACCTTCCTTGGAATCCCAGCAAGGTCGAACAGCGCATCGGTCGCGTTGATCGTATCGGTCAGGAGCTGACCGAGATTCGCGTCATCAATTTCTTTCTGGAAAGCAGTGTGGACCAGCGTGTGTATGCTGTTCTCCGGGAGCGCTGTCAGATGTTTGAAGGATTTATCGGAAGGATGCAGCCCGTCCTTGCCCGTGCGCAAAAAATGCTTCTCGGCCGCGAACCCGCCGATACCCGATTGCTGGAAGAACTCGCCCGTAATCAGGAGGCGGATATTTTGGCCCGGGAATCTTTCGTCTCGGAAGAGGCACTCCCGTCGGCCGCCTCCAATCCGATTGTGTCCTTGGAGTGTGTTGCAGAGGCCTTGCGTGCGATTAACGGAACCACGAGAGGTGTGATTGTGACAGTGGACGGTTCCCATTTTGGTATTTGCGGAATCGGAAGCGAATTTGGCATTGGTCTCACGCCGTCGATTCTGGAGGCCAATCCGTTAATCATTCCTCCCAATCTCACCGACCCGGCGCTCCGCCGTATCGCCGACTTCCTTGAACGAAGCGGAGAGTGCTTGCCGTTGATTGTGGAGTCAGCCGCCAGCGGCTCTTTTCGTTGCGCCGAGGCGGTCTGGCTCGACCAAGAGGGGGGGTGGGTGGAAGTGACTTCATTCGCTCATTTGCAAAAATTGATTGCCGACTGGGATGGAAGTTCATGCCATGAGACGAAGTGGAAGTCCGCATCCGACATTCTTCGCGCCAAAGCTACTGCCCGCGTGAAGGAGTCGGAAGGTTCGGCTGCAAAAGAACGCGCCCGAATCTTGTCTGCGCAACGGCAATCCGTGAAGAGGCGACTCCTGCTTGAACTTGGGCGCTATTTGGGTTGCCAAGACGAAGGTTTCGGCGATCTCAACGGTCTTTTCTACAGGCTTATGACACGCGACAAGATCAGCCAGCACCGACTTATCCGTTGCCATAAGTTGCTTGGCAATAATTATCCGGAATGGGCCGCCGATATACTTTGGGAAATCGAAAGCACGGTCCAAAATCTCGCCCAAAACCGAAAGCAAGCAAGGCTTATCGGGAGCGAACTAGAAGCGGCTCTTGTCGATCCTCGATGGAAAATGGCAGAATTAGATAGCGTATGATTTAAAAATGATAATATCATAAGCTTCAGGAATTAATTATTGATATTTAATCGCGCTAATCACGCCTTTGAATCCAGCAAGTGCAAAAAATGCCACCCCATTTTGACGCACTGGGTTTGGCGGAGTTGCCGCAGAGTCATAGCTCCGAGGTGCTGATGCCGACGAGGACGTCGGCGTTCCGGTCGAGAACTTTTCTCCGTGTCTTGGTGTCTCCGTGAGAGGCTTGCGCCGCAGGCGATGTGGTGGAAGCGCCATGGCGATTGAGCTTGGTTTAAAAAAGCTAAAAAGTGCATTGCATGATATCATCAGTGATGTCATTTTTGACGAGTGGAGATTGTGCAGGATACAAATGTTTTCGTCTCAGCGCTGAGGTCGCAGGATGGAGCGAGCGCTGCTGTTTTGGATCGTTGTCTGGCTTTGATTGATCAAGCGTATCTGGGGGCTTCACTTTACTCGGAATACGAGGAATTGATCTCGCGCGACAGCGTGTGGGAGGGTGTTCCGGTATCACGCGAGGAGAGGGAGATGTTGTTCGACGATTTTTGTGCCGCAGCCCGATGGCAAAGAGTTTATTTCCTATGGAGACCGAATCTACCAGATGCCTCGGATGACCATGTGATGGACCTGGCCGTGGCCTGTGGGGTCGAGCATTTGGTGACGCACAATGTGCGAGACTTCCAACGCGGCGAGCTTCATTTTTCCCTGCCCGAAGTGGTGACTCCCCTGCAACATTTAGAAAAAAATCGATGAAAACTATTCCCTATCGTTGCGATGAATCGCGGCACAAAGCCCTGCTCGGCGCAGCCAAGGCGTCTGGCACGAGTGTGCAAAGGCTTTTTGACAATTTTGTGACCCATGTCCTTGCGGAGCGCCAACTGGAAGCCCGCTTTGCATCGCGTCAAAATCGAGGGAATCCGGAGCGGGGTCGTCGTTTGCTGGCGGAGATCAGACAACGGGTGTCGTAGAAAGTCAGAGCCAGAAGGTTCATCCTAAATTCGGCAGTTGAAAAATGAGGATGGCGACCATCACCCCGTTGCCAGAACTGGCAGGCCGGTATTTTCGATTTTTGGTTGGATAAATCTTTCGAAAATTCGGAGCAAGATGCGCTCCCAGCGTTGAGGGTTGGTCAACTGCTCCGCAGTAGAGATCAACCCCTGTAAAAAAGCGCT
>JBILWM010000012.1:0-53577 GCA_044369905.1 Terrimicrobiaceae bacterium
CAAGCAACGCCTGTTAAAGATGGGTAATAAAAACCGCGCCTTCGTCGAAGACGCCATCAAAGCCGGAGTCAGCAACCCCTCCATGCTTCCACGCTCCATCGAACCGGAGACATTGCAGGATAAACTGACACTCTTTGGCCAACTGCGCGAGGTTCAGTCCGATCTGCAGCAGGTCACAGAGCTGATCAACAACACCGTCACGGTGATGGGCAGCGAACTGTATGAGGACGCGCGCCTCATCTACTCGCTCACCAAGACCAAAGTCCAGGCCGGCGGCTTGAACACCACCTCCGCGTCGCTCTCCAAGCGCTTCGCAGGGCAAGGCCGCCGCTCCGCAGACAAAACGGAAGACAAGGCACCGTTGATGCAGTAGCCAGAGAACCTCACGGATCAAAAGCAGATAGCCTGTCGGGATTCGCACTCCCGGCAGGTTATTTTTTTGCCTGCGTCGCGGACGGACTTGCCAAAACCCAACTCCCGAAAACCACCTCCATCAAGCCCAAAAGATGATTTTTCAAAAATCATGTTCCCCTATTCGGAGTGAGTTCACCTCAAGCATAAATCGGTTTACCAACCGAGTGAATTGGTTCACCTCCGACCTGAAGCGGTTTACCAATCGAGTGAATCGGTTCACCTCGGACTTGAACCGGTTTACCAATCGGGCGAGTTGGTTCACCTCAGACCTGAACCGGTTTAACAATCGGGTGAGTTGGTTCACTTCGAACTTAAACCGGTTCATCAATCGGGTGAATGAGTTCGTAAACGGACTCGTAGGTCATTCCATCCGCAAGTTCGACTATTGACTCGCCTCTCATGCTTGCCTCACAGAGGCCGAACGGCGAAGAAGGACACCTGTGCTTGCCTACTACATTCACGATCTCAGTCCGTTTTTGATTCAATTCAGCGAGGGGTTTGGTCTTCGTTGGTATGGTCTTGCCTATGTGCTGGCGTTTGCCTCGGCGTATGGCATTTACCTGCATCTCGCACGACGGGGATACAGCGACATTCCGGCGCGCGACATCGGTGACTTCATCACCGGCACGGCGCTTTTCGGGGTCATTCTGGGTGGGCGGCTCGGCTATATGCTCTTTTATGACTGGCAAAACTTCATCGCCAATCCGCTGGTGTTTTTCAAATTCTGGGACGGCGGCATGTCGAGCCACGGCGGCATTCTGGGCATCGTGGCTTTCACTTGGATTTACTCGCGGCGAAAAAAAATCCCGTGGCTGAATATTGGCGACAACACGGTCGTTGCAGCACCGGTCGGCCTTTTCCTCGGACGATGTGCGAACTTCATCAATGGCGAACTCTATGGACGGGCGACATCGGTGCCATGGGCGGTTCAATTTCCGAAGGAACTCTACGATGCCTCGCCGGAGACGGCGCGCGAGGTCTTGCTTGAGGCCTCACAAATCGATCCCTCTTTCACTAACATCCCTGCTGTCGTGGAAAATGCCGGTTCATCACCTGAGTTGCACGATCTTCTGGGCAAAGTCCTCACGCCGCGACATCCCTCGCAGATTTACGAAGCCTTTCTCGAAGGCGCGGTGCTGTTTGCCATTCTTTGGATCATGAGAACGCGCTTTCGCCTGCCTGATGGCATCCTGACGGGTGTGTTTTTCATCGCCTATGCGCTGCTGCGGATTGCCGGCGAATTTTTCCGTGAACCTGATGCCCCGCTCACGCTCATGCTCACACGCGGCCAATTCCTCTCTCTCTTTCTGATCGCCATCGGCGCAGCCTTTCTTGTGGCGGCAAAAATGCGACCGACTTGGGCACCGAAATTCCGCGCATGAAAAAAACCGCCCTTTTCGGACTGCCTATTCTGGTCATCGTTGTAGTAGCCATGTCGCAAATTCCCGCCTTCCAATCAACAACCCGGCCGGCGGCATCGTTTGACGAGGCCCTGGCGAAATTTGAAACCCTCCGCAGTGACGAGTCGACGATGCCTTTGCGGCCCGAGGGCGCCAGCCGCCTTCTGCACCACGGACAAAAGACCGGGCGAGTCTTTGTGCTTATGCATGGTCTCACGAACTGCCCCGAGCAATTTGTGCCGCTTGCCAAAATCCTTCACTCCAAGGGAGCGAATGTGGTGCTGCCCCGGGCTCGGCTCGCGGGTTTTGCAGACCGACTCAACAAAGACCAAGGACACCAAACCGCACAGGATCTCATCGACCAGGCGGCCACCGGACTCGATATCGCAAGCGGTCTCGGCGACAGAATCACACTCATCGGCCTTTCAGGAAGTGCCGTGGCGGCGGGTTGGATGGCTCAAAACCGGGAAGGTGTCCACGATGTCATGCTCATCGCCCCGTTTTTCGGCATGTATAGCGTCCAGCCATCCGTCCTCGATGCCGCAGCGGCGACCCTTTCGAAGTTGCCAAATTTCTACCAGTGGTGGGATGCCTCGAAAAAAGAAAACCTGCCAGGACCGATCTACGCCTATCCCCGATTCGGCACACACTGCATGGCAGACACGATCCAACTTTCGCGGGATGTGCGCGCACATCTCGACACGCGACCGATCCTCGCCAAGAGGCTGATTTTTTTGACCACGGCCAGCGACCGAGGCGCGAACAACCAGCTTACAAAGGAGATTGCATCACGGTTTGAGGCCCGCAAGGAGGCGGAGGTCCTCACCTACGAATTCCCCGAATCCCTCGGCATTCCGCACGACATGATCGACCCCGCGCAGCCAGGCGCGAACACGGAAGCAAGCTATTCGAAAATTCTCGAACTCGTCGAAATGTAGGCGCACGAAATCCAGCGCCGCGCGGATTTTTGCTGGAATGAAGCCGCTCCCAGCCGCAAAGTGTAGGCCATGCAAATTCACATCACTCCGCGAAACATCACCCTCACCGGCGCCATTCATGAATTTGTGGCGGAAAAAGTCAGCCACCTCGAAGGCCACGGTGAAACGATCCTCGCTGCGCACATCGTTCTTCTTCACAACCACGACCGCAAAAAGCCCTACATCGTGAAGGTCCACCTCGCACTCAGCGGCCCGGACATCCATGCCGAGGACGCGGAAGCCGATCTTTATGTGGCCATCGACAAGGTCGTGGACAAACTTTCGCGCCAGATCAGCAAACTCAAGACCAAGAAAAAGGAACACGACAAGCACCGCATCCAACAAAAACGCGAGGCGGAAAAACGCGGCTACAAGCGGCCTTAATGTCGCGTGGAGGACTACAAGGTCAAACTTGATGTATTCGAGGGTCCGCTCGATCTGTTGCTCTACCTCATCAAACGCGATGAGGTGGATATCTACGACATTTCGATCGAGCGGATCACCAAGCAATACATGGCCTACATCGAGGCCTTTCAGGTTCTGAACATCGAGCTGGCCGGCGAGTTCATCGTCATGGCCGCGAACCTCCTCTACATCAAAAGCCGGACTCTCCTCCCCGTTGACCAGCAGATGGCGGAGGAGGACGCCGAAGAGGATGACCCCCGCTTCGAACTCATCAGGCAGCTGATCGAGTATAAAAAATTCAAAGAGGCGGCGGCCCTCCTGCGCGACAACGAGACGGCCCAGCTGAACCTCTTTGCCCGCGTGCCAGTGACGCCGGATCTGGCCCCGGCCGAGAATCTCCTGGTGGAGGAGGTCGGTATTTTCGACCTGATCCACGCCTTTCAAAAAATCCTCAAGCGGATCGAGAAAAAACCCGAGGACCTTCGCGAGATCTTCGCGGAAAATTTCACTGTCTCCGATAAGATCGAGCATGTCCTGCGCATCACCCAGGAAGGCATTCCCCTCCGCTTTGAGGAACTCTTCGCCGATGCCGCCAGCCGCACGGAGATCGTCGTGACATTTCTTGCCATGCTTGAACTCATCCGACTGAAACAACTCCGCGTCCGCCAGGAAGCCGTATGCGGCGAAATCTGGATCGACCGCGTGAGCAATGCCCAACCCGCTTTTGTATGAGTGACGAATCCCCAAGTCCCGAACCCGCACTCCCTCTGCACCGCATCATTGAGGCGGTTCTTTTCGCCTCGCAAAAACCTGTCTCCGCAAAGGAGCTCTCCTCCATTCTCAAAGGCGCTGCAGAAGCCGGCAAAGAAAACCCTGATCTGACAGCGTTCGCCAAAATCAAAGCCTCCCAGATTCAGGAGGCGATTCAAAAGCTCGAGCAGGAATACGAAGAGACCGGCCGCTCCTTCGAAGTGAGGGAAAGCGCGGCAGGTTGGCAACTCGTGACACGCGCCAGCTTCGCCCCGTGGTTGCGCCAACTTTTCCCGGAGAACCGCCAGGCCCGCCTCAGCGCCCCGGCCATGGAAACGCTCGCCATCATCGCCTACCGGCAACCGATCACCCGCGCCGATATGGAAGCCGTGCGCGGCGTCGCGGTGGATGGCGTGCTGCAGACGCTTCTTGACCGGAACCTCGTGCGAATCGCCGGTCGCTCCGAAATCGCCGGCCGCCCGCTCCTTTACGAAACGACCCAATTTTTCATGGATCACTTCGGATTGAAAAATCTCGATGATCTTCCCAATGCCTCCGAACTCCGCCGCGTCGCGCTGCCCAAAGCGGCTCCAGCCGAGGAAACTCCCGAACCAGCCCAGCCTGCGGTGGAAGAAAAAAGCCCCGACGAACCTGCAAGCGAAACTCCATCCGGGGAGCCAGAACCAAAGGAACCCGCAAGCGAAGTGCCATCCGAAGAACCGACAGAGCCAGAGCCGGCTCCCGAAGAGCCCGCCGCCGAAGAGGAATCCAAGCCATGAGCGACCTCGGAGAACTTCGCCAGCGCATCGACGCCCTCGATACGGATTTGCTTCGCCTCCTCAATGAGCGGGCAACTTTGGCCAAGGAAATCGGCGTCATCAAAAACCGCGCTTCGCTTCCCATTTATTCTCCAGACCGCGAGATGAAGCTCCTGCGCAGCCTTGTCGAGCGCAGCAACGGCCCGCTCCGCCCGGAATCCATACGGGCCATCTACCGCGAGATCATGTCGGCCTCGCTCGCTTTGGAAAAAGACATCGTCATCGCCTGCCTTGGCCCATCCGGCAGTTCCACGCATCAAATCTCGATCTCCAAATTCGGTTCCAGCGTTCGCTACACAGCGGCTGCTTCGATCGCAGAGGTTCTCAAGCAAGTCAGCGCCAACGAAGCCGACTGCGGCGTGGTTCCTCTCGAAGATCCCGTGCATGGATTTATCAATGCCACACTCGACGAACTCGCTGCGACCGACCTCTCGATCTGTGCGGAGATTCTTCCCGAGACGGACCAGCTCGGCGCGCCGACTGGAATGCGCCACATCATTCTCGGGCGTCACATCAACGCGCCCACCGGACACGACCAGACTCTCATCATGCTTCGCATCGAAGACAAACCCGGTGCGCTGGTCTCCGCGCTTGAGCCCTTCAGGCAAATGCAGGTAAACCTCGCCCACTTCGCCAGCCGCCCCTCGCTCAAAGACAGCGACGACACCTTTTTCTTCGTCCAGACAGACGGCCATCTTCAGGATTTGGAAAAATCCGGCCTCCTTGGCGAACTCACAAAAAATTGCCGCACGGTGAAAATTCTCGGCAGCTATCCCAAACCCCAGCCTTGAAAACGATTCTCGACACCATTCTCGAGGATGTTCGCCGCGAGGTCGCCGAAGCCAAAAATTCGACACCTCTGGCCGAACTCCAAGCCCGCTTGGCCGATGCCCCGCCCGTCCGGGATTTTGTGGCAGCCCTTTCCTCCGGCTTCGGACTCATCGCCGAGATCAAGGAACGCTCTCCCAGCGTCGGGCCGATGCGCGCCGAGAATGTCCGCGACGCCGCTGCAGCCTACGCGGCATCGCCCCTCGTCAGGGCGGTTTCCGTTCTTACCAACCAGACACACTTTGGCATGGACATCCACCGCCTCGCCGAAATTCGTCAGCAGGTCCCCCACCCTGTGCTGCGAAAGGATTTTTTTGTGGACGAGTATCAAGTTTACGAGGCCCGCGCGTTCGGAGCGGATGCGATTCTGCTCATGGCGAATGTGCTCGACGCGGCAACCATGCACCGCCTCCACCAACTCGCCCTCGAACTCGGCATGGAAGCTCTCTTTGAAATCCACACCCCGGAGGAAATCGCCACACTGCCCGCAAAAGCCCGCGTCGTGGGAATCAACAGCCGCAAATTCAAAACGCACACCGGATTCGTAGCCGCAGGCCAATCCTCCGCCACCGACTTCAGCCTCGACCTCGGAGTCTTCGACCTCGTGGACAAACTCCCCGCATCCGCCATCCGCGTCGCAGAGAGTGGTATTTCCCCGCAAACTCTTTCCTCCGTTGCGTCAAGTTTTCAGGCAGCACTCGTGGGGACATCCCTCCTCCGCAACGAGCGCGGCATCCACGCCTGCCTCCGCGATTTTGAGATGGCACTACCCTCATGAACGCGCCCGCCCACGCAAACCGCTCAAACGGCCGCCTCGTCGCACTCGCCCTCCTCGCCCTGTGCATCGTGGCTTTTCTCGCAACTGTTTGGAACTATTCCCGAAACCATGCCTTCGCCAGCGAAGCCGCGCTGGTCTCAAGTGGAACGCCCTCGATCCTCACCGCTTCGTTCAACCCGGATTCCAAGATTCAAGCAGGCCAACGAGTCGTCATCCGCGTCGAAGGAGACTCCGCAAAAGCTCGCGGCGGAGTGATTAAAAATCTCAACCCGCAAGGCATTGCCACAATCCAGAGCGATGAGCCTGTCACAGCACCGACCGGCTCGCGCGCGACCGTGAGCATCGATGGAACGGTGGCTCCGCAGCCGCTCCCCTAACCATTTCCACGCAAATACGAATCAAGCGGAAATGTTATGATAAAATGGTTGCATTGTTGCCGTAACCGACTAATCTCCGCGCCTCAACCAACACACTACCAATATGGCCAACCTCACCAAAAGAGATCTGGTAATGCAGATCAGCAAAAAAACTGGACTCACCCAACAGGAAGTTTTCAGCGTCATCCAACTCACATTGGACGGCATCACTGACGCCCTGTCCACAGGCCGCGATGTCGAACTCCGCAACTTCGGCGTTTTCGAAGTTCGCCTCACCAAATCCCGCGTGGGCCGCAACCCAAACAAACCCGAGCACGATGTGGTCATCCCCGCCCGTGCCACCGTTAAGTTCAAGTCCGGAAAAATCATGCGCCAGCGCGTGCTTCTCCGCACCGAAGAACTTCGCGGAAACCAAGCCGCCTAAGAATCCAGTAGATTTCCACGGGTGGAATTCATCCGGCTCCGCGGAGCCAAACAAAACAACCTTCAAGGGGTTGACCTCGAACTGCCTCTCGGCAGACTCATCGTCGTCACCGGCCCCAGCGGAAGCGGCAAGTCAAGCCTCGCCTTCGACACCATCTATGCCGAGGGACAAAGGCGCTATGTGGAGACATTCAGTCCCTACACGCGTCAGTTCCTCGAGCGGATGGATAAGCCGCTGGCCGATAACATTGAAGGAATTCCGCCTGCCATCGCGATCGAGCAGGCCAACAATGTCCGCACCACGCGGTCGACCGTTGGCACGATCACGGAAATCAACGATTACCTGAAACTCCTTTTCCCGCGCGTCGCCAAGGGCTTCTGTCCAAAGTGCGCACGGGAAGTGGTTCAGGGGACTCCCCAGTCCATTCTCCGCCAGATTATTGCCGACTTCCAAGGCAAGACGGTTTTTCTGACCTTCAGCGTCAAAGTTCCCGAAAACACCGCTCCAAAGGACTTTTTCGACTTTCTCGCCCAGCAGGGCTACCTGCGCATCTGGATCAAAGGCAAAATCCACCGCACCGACGAGGCCCCCGATCTTCGCAAACTCCCCGAGAGTGTGCAGGTCATCCAAGACCGCATCGATCTGGAAAATGCCACCCACGCCCGCCTCTCCGAGGCTATCGAAAACTCGCTGCGCCTCGGCAATGATCGATTGACCGTCATCGACACCGACTCCGGAGCATCACACTCCCACACAGCGGGATGGCATTGCTCGGCGTGTGATACCGACATCCGCCCGCCCTCGCCGGGTCTTTTTTCCTTCAACTCCCCGCTGGGTGCCTGTCCCGAGTGTAAAGGTTTCGGACGCATCATCGGCATCGACATGCAGCGCGTCATCCCGGACCGGTCCCTTTCCATCTCCGAGGGAGTCATCCGCCCCTTCCAGAGCGGTCAATCCGCCGAGTGCCAGGATGATCTCATCCGCCACTGCCGCAAACGCGGCATCGATACCGTGCGATCTTTCGAGCGGCTTTCCAAAGCCGATCAAGATTTTGTCATTCATGGCGATCCGGATGTCCCATCGCGAGAAGCCTGGGACTCGGGTGCGTGGTATGGGGTCGATGGCTATTTTCAATGGCTCGAAAGCAAAGCCTATAAAATGCATGTGCGGGTGCTGCTTTCGCGTTACCGCAGCTATCAACCCTGCCCGAAATGCCACGGCGGCCGCTTCCAACCGGATACGCTGAATTTCCGCATCGATCCACCGGGCCTCACGATTGCGGATGTGGCCGCAGTCCCACTCAAACGCCTCGCGCCGATCCTGGAGTCGTTCGAACTTCCCGCCTCGGATACCAGTGCGCGCCTCGTCCACCAGCAGGTTGTTTCCCGCATCAACTACCTCTGCAAGATCGGCCTGGGCTACCTGACGCTCGACCGCCCCACCCGCTCGCTCTCGGGCGGCGAAATCCAACGCGTCAATCTCACGACCTGCCTCGGCGCCTCCCTCGTCAATACCCTTTTCGTCCTCGACGAGCCCAGCGTTGGGCTCCATCCGCGCGACACATCCCGCCTCATCGAGGTCATGCAAGGCCTTCGCGACAAGGGAAACACACTCCTCGTGGTCGAACACGAAGAAGCAGTGATCCGTGCCGCCGACGAGTTGGTGGATATCGGCCCCGGCCGTGGCATTTCTGGCGGAGAACTCCTCTACTGCGGCCCAGCGGAGAATTTCGCATCGGCAAAAAACTCCCTCACAGCCGATTACCTCCAAGGCAAAAAATCCATCCCCGTTCCAAAGAAACGCCGCAAAGCCAAAGGCCAAATCACTCTCAAAGGCGTTACCCACCACAATATCCAGAACCTCACCGCGAAGTTCCCGCTCGGCGTGCTCTGCGCCGTCACAGGTGTTTCCGGCTCGGGCAAAACCTCGCTCGTGCGCGATGTCCTCCATCGCCAACTCATCGGCGAGGATCCCGCCGAGGATGAGGCCGCTGGGTTTGTGAAATCCATCAGCGGCGACGAAGAGGTCGATGAGGTCGTGATGGTGGACCAATCGCCCTTGGCCAAGACGCCCCGCTCGACCCCGGCCGTGTATCTCGGCGTTTATGAGCACATCCGCGAACTCTTCGCCGACACCCCGGCCGCTGAGGCCGGCGGCTTCACCGCATCCAGCTTCTCATTCAATGCAGGCAACGGCCGCTGCGACCGATGCAGCGGACTCGGCTTCGAGAAAGTCGAAATGCAATTCCTCAGTGACCTCTTCCTGCGCTGCCCGGAATGTGATGGAACCCGCTTCCGCGCTCCATTGTTGAAAATCCAAGTCGGTGGAAAATCCATCCACGAGGTCTTGGAAATGACCGCCGCCGAAGCCATCGCGTTTTTCAAACCTCTCGATCCCCAGAAAAAAATCATCACTCCGCTGGAACTCCTCGGCGAGGTGGGCCTCGATTACCTGCGCCTCGGCCAACCGGTCAATGCCCTCTCCGGCGGCGAATCCCAGCGCCTCAAGCTCGTCCACCACCTCATCCGCCAATCCCGCGAGAAGGCGCTCCTGATTTTCGACGAGCCAACGACCGGACTGCACTTCGACGATGTCGCCTTGCTCATCAAAGTCTTCCACCGCCTCGTGGAGGAGGGAAACAGCGTCATCGTCATCGAACACAATCTGGAGGTCATCAAATGCGCGGACTGGGTCATCGACCTCGGCCCCGAAGGCGGAGATGAAGGCGGGAAAATCGTCGCCGCCGGAACTCCCGAGCAGGTCGCAACCATCCCTGAATCGCTCACCGGACAATTTCTCGAGCCCGTCCTCGCCGGGCGCGCTGCGCACCTGCACGAGCAGCCCACCCGCCCCCGCCCGAAGACCCCGCCTTCACGCTTCATCACCGTGCGAGGCGCCCGCGAGCACAATCTCAAAAATATCGATGTCGATATCCCGCGCGACGGCATGGTCGTAGTCACAGGCCTCAGCGGCTCGGGCAAATCCACCCTCGCCTTCGATATCCTCTTCGCCGAGGGCCAGCGCCGCTTCCTCGACAGCATGTCCGCCTACGCCCGCCAGTTCGTGGATCAAATGGAAAAGCCGGATGTCGATTCGATCGAGGGCCTCCCGCCCAGCGTGGCCATCGAGCAACGCATCACTCGCGGCGGCGGAAAATCCACGGTGGCGACCGTCACCGAGATTTACCACTTCCTGCGTCTCCTTTTTTCAAAACTCGGCACGCAATTCTGCCCCTCCTGCAATGTCGCCGTCGAAAACCGCACGCCGACAGCCATCGCCGCCGAGGTGGACGCCCACGCCGCCAAGGGGCCAGTCAAAATTTTCGCCAACCTCGTCAAGGGCCGCAAAGGTTTCCACACCGACATCGCCCGCGCCGCCGCCCGTCAGGGCATCGCCACTCTCATTGTGGATGGCAGCCCGACTCCGGTCGAGGGCTTCCAAAAACTCGAGCGCTTCAAGGAACACACGATTGATGCCCTCATTGGGGAACTCACCGCACCTGATGCAAAAAATTCCGACGAACTCGTGCGCAAGGCCCTCCGCATGGGCAAAGGCACAGCGCGCATGGAGGACGCCAAGGGCAAATCGACCATTCTCAGCACCGAGATGAACTGCCCTTCGTGCAGCCGCGCGTTCGAGCCGCTCGACCCGCGCCTTTTCTCCTTCAACTCCCCGCACGGCTGGTGCAACCACTGCCGGGGCTTCGGCGAAGTCTGGAAAGGCCTCGGCGAAGACGGCGACTTTGAGACGGCGATTGAAGCCGAACTCGACGAGGAGCGCCGCCACGAGAGCCTCGAGGACGATGAACCGCGCCCCTGCCCGATCTGCAAAGGCACCCGCCTCAACGAAACCGCCACCCATGTGCAGATCCAAAAAACATCCATCGCCGACTTCACCCGCTCGCCGGCATCCGATGCCCTCTCGCTCTGCGACGCGCTGGATTTCCAAGGCCCGGCCGCCGAGGTCGCCCGCGATGTGATCACTGAAATCCGCCAACGCCTCGAATTCCTCGCAAAGGTGGGCCTGGACTATCTCTCCCTCGACCGCAGCGCCAAAACCCTCTCCGGCGGGGAATCCCAGCGCATCCGCCTCGCCGCCCAACTCGGTTCGAATCTGCGGGGCGTCCTCTATGTTTTGGACGAGCCGACCATCGGCCTACACCCGCGCGACAACGAACGCCTCCTCGATGCCCTCCAGGCGCTGGCCAAAAAAGGAAATTCCCTAGTCGTCGTCGAGCATGACGAAGAGACCATGCGCCGCGCCGACCGGATCCTCGATCTCGGCCCTGGAGCAGGCAGCCGTGGAGGCGAAGTCATCGCCTCAGGCACACTTCAGGAAATCCTCGACCACCCGACCTCGCACACCGGCCGCGCCCTCCGCGAGCCCATGCAGCACCCGATCCGGGGCAAACGACGCCCCGCGCCCACCGAGTGGCTCGAAATCAAAGGCGCCCGCCTCCACAATATCAAAAACGAGAATGTGAGCATTCCAATCCACCGCCTCAGCGTCCTCACAGGCGTCTCAGGCTCGGGAAAAAGCACGCTCATTCGGGGAATCGTCGTCCCGTCCGTCCGCGATGTCCTCGCACGCAAACGCGCCCCGCTCCACTCGGACCTCCACAAAGGCATCTCCGGCTTCGAACCACTCGGCGCCGTGCTTGAAGTGGACCAATCCCCCATCGGCAAGACCTCCCGCTCCACACCGGCGACCTATGTGAAGGTCTTCGACGAAATCCGCAAAGTTTTCTCCACCCTCCCCGCCGCCCGCATGCGTGGCTACACGGCAAGCCGTTTCTCCTTCAACAACGAGGGCGGCCGTTGCGAATCCTGCCTCGGCCAAGGCGTCATCAAACTCGAAATGAACTTCCTCCCGCCGTCCTACATGCCCTGCCAGGACTGCAATGGACGACGCTACAATCCCTCCACACTCGAGATTCTCTACAACGGAAAATCCATCGGCGATGTCATGGACATGACGATCGAACAGGCCGTCGAATTCTTCGCCTCGCACCCGAAAATCCACCGCCCACTGGCCCTTCTGCAGGAAACCGGACTCGGCTATCTCAAGCTTGGTCAACCCAGCCCCACACTCAGCGGCGGCGAAGCCCAGCGCATCAAACTCGTCACCCAACTCGCCCGCCGCGCGACACCCGGAGCCGAGGAAATCCGCACCACCCGCAAGGGCAAATCCACCCTCTATGTGCTCGAGGAGCCGACCATCGGCCTCCACGCCCACGATGTCGCCCAGCTCATCAATGTCCTCCACCGCCTCGTCGACGAAGGCGGCACCGTCGTCGTCATCGAACACCACCTCGATGTCATCGCCGAAGCAGACCACATCCTCGACATCGGCCCTGAAGCCGGCTCCCAAGGCGGAAAAATCATCGCCGAAGGAACCCCCGAAAAAGTCGCCACGGCAAAAAACAGCTGCACCGCCCCCTTCCTCCAAAAAATCCTCGGCACCGAGAAAAAAACCAAAACACCCAAATCCCCCCGCCAGCCGAAGTCATAACTCGGGCCTGTCCACCGTCTCGCTTGAGCCAAAGCTCCGCCGGTGCCTTTCAAAGTTGAGCCGACCAGTTCCCACACCGCGCGGCAGCGCGCTCTACCTATTGGGAGGGTCATCGTCTCGCATGACCCATTTTTCAGCCGCGAGGCGGCGTCTCAGCCTGTGATTGATAGACGCCCAGTGTGATGAGGACGGGCTCTGCGTGGTGGTAGAGCCGTTCAGTCTTGGGTCAAGCCGGAGGTTGACCCTCCAATGGATTGTGCGCGGTTTTCCTACGCCGCCACCGGGGTGCCTATGCTGTGGAATGTGGCGTCGGCTGGCAGGATGGCGCGGTTGCAGAAGTCGCCGAAGCCTTCGCTGGCTTGGCGCTCGAGGGAGTAGCGCTTGATGACAGGGCGGAGCATTTCGACGGCGCCTTCCATCGTTGTGCTGGGCGACATGAGACGGTTCAAACGAGTGCCGTTGTAGGCGGCGCCGATATAGAGGGCGTATTTGTTGGGCGCTTTGCCGACGAGGCCGATTTCGCCGAGGTATGGGCGAGCGCAGCCGTTCGGGCAGCCGGTGATGCGGATGCTGATGGCATCATGGGCGAGGCCGTTCTCCTCGAGGACGGTTTCGAATTTTTCGAGCAACTCGGGCAGGGCGCGTTCGCTTTCGGCGAGGGCGAGGCCACAGGTGGGCAGGGCCACGCAGGAGAGGGCGTTCAGACGCAGGCCGGAGCGGTCGTTTTCCTTGTCGAGGCCGTGCTTGGCGAGGATCGCTTCGATGATGGGCTTCTGCGCAGCGGTGACGCCGGAGATGGTGAGGTTTTGGGAAGGAGTGAGGCGGAAGTCGCCGGTGTGGATTTCGGCGATTTCGCGGAGGGCGGTTTTCATCGCCCAGCCTTCCTTGTCGATGATGCGTCCGCTGAGGATGTGCAGGCCATAGAACCAAGTGCCATCGGTGCACTCGTGCCAACCGAACGGATCCTGAATCGTTGTAAAATGGAATTCCCGAGCGGGACCGAAGGTGACGCCCGAGCGTTTCTCGACTTCGCCTTTGAACCAAGCGATGCCGCGATCCTCGATGGTGTATTTCAGACGCGCATGCTTGCGGTTTGTGCGGTCGCCGAAGTCACGCTGGGTGGTGAGGATGGCCTCTCCGACTTGGTTGACCTGGTCGGGCGTGATGAAGCCCAGAACATCGGCCAGGCGCGGGAAGGTTTCGGCATTTCCATGGCTCATTCCAAGCCCGCCGCCGACCGTGACATTGTAGCCGACGAGTTTGCCGTCCTCGATGATCGCAATGTAGCCGAGATCCTGCGAGAAGACATCCACATCATTTGAGGGAGGAAGCACAAAGCCGGTCTTGAATTTGCGCGGGAGGTAGGTGTCGCCATACATGGGCTCGCGCTCTGGCTCGCCGCCGGCGACGAGTTCTTCATCGAGGTAGATCTCATGGTAGGCGCGGGTTTTCGGAAGGGCAAATTCGCTCCAAGAGACGGCGGCATCATAGACCTGCTGAGCGGCCGCACTGCGCTCGGGGTTTGGCGGGGCCATGACATTGCGGTTCACATCACCACAAGCGGCGATGGAATCGAGGAGAACCTGGTGCATGCCCTTGACGAGCTTTTTGACATTACCCTTGAGCACACCGTGGAACTGGAAGGTCTGGCGCGTGGTGAGACGAAGCGAGGGCGAGGAGACATCCCCCGCGAGTTTGTTGAGAACGAGCCACTGGGCGGGCGTTGCCTTGCCACCGGGCAGGCGCACGCGGAGCATGAAGGAGAAGGCTTTTTCCTTACCTGCCTTCTTGAGTGCCACGCGCAGATCGCGGTCGTCTTGAAGATAAAGCCCGTGGAATTTCGTGAGCTGTCCGGTCTCTTCGGCGATGGCTCCTGTGGAGGTGTCGGCGAGTTCTTGGGCGATCGTGCCGCGCAGATGGTGCGATGCGGCTTTGAGGACTTCGTTTGCGCTGAGTGGCTTTGGTTCCTGTGTGTCGGTGCTCATGAAAAGAAAGGCTGATAATGTTTTGGAAAACCGCCCGAGGGGCAATGTCTTTCTTGGGCGGGCATCGGAAGGAATTGGCCACAGAGGACACAGATGGCACGGAGAAATTTCGAATAAGGCTATATGGGTGTTAATTTTACTTAGCTCTCAAAGCCGCAAACAGCGTGCCAGTGATTCTGTTGATCTTGTAAATGCTGGTGGAGTGTTTTGTTTAGGTGGGTGAATTTTAAGGAGGAAAATTATCTGGCAGGGTGTGGGACGGAGTGGGTGTTGCGGCATTATCCCTCGGCTGGATCGACGAACGACATTTGTCGCGAACTTCCGGCATGGTCGGCGGTGCGAGCGGATGTGCAAAGCAAGGGCCGGGGCCGTTTCGGGAGGGCGTTTGTTTCGCAAGAGGGCGGGCTCTGGATTTCGGCGGCGATGCCGGTAATTGGAATGCCGGAGCAGTGGGCGGGTTTTTCACTCCGCGTCGGCGCGTGCCTGCTACGCTACCTGAAAAGCCTTGGCATTCCCTCCGCGCGCCTTCGGTGGCCGAACGATCTCATGTGCGGCCCGCGCAAAGTGGCGGGCCTTCTCATCGAACAACCCGCCAGTGGCATGCTCATCGTTGGGTTTGGATTGAACATAACCAACGAACCATGGCTCGACGATCCCGCCCTCCGCGCCACAGCCACCAACCTCGCCGAGTGGATCAAAACGCCACACATCGCCACCGTGGCGCATGGCGTGCTTGAGGCGCTCGCAAGCGCGCATGCCGAAATGCAGACCGGCGGCATGGCGGCCGCCATCGAGGAACTGAACCGATGCTGGGAGGTCCCCTCACCTGTCGAAATCCAACTCGCCACGGGCGGGAGCGTTGCCGGACTTTTCACGGGATTGGATTCGGAAGGACACCTGCTTTTGCTTGATCCGGATGGCCAAACGCAGCGCGTCGA
Organism: Terrimicrobiaceae bacterium; assembly: GCA_044369905.1. GTDB lineage: Bacteria > Verrucomicrobiota > Verrucomicrobiia > Chthoniobacterales > Terrimicrobiaceae > UBA967. The sequence continues at coordinate 15,606 of JBILWM010000012.1, forward strand.
GCATCCGCTGGTCGAACGCCTGCGCGAGATTATGCGGTGACGGGATCAAACTTTTGGACAAATCGCCCCCGAACTCCTACCAATACCCGCGCATGAGCAGTCCCAACCTTGATGTCCGAGATGTCGCCCGCCTGGCCCGCATCGAACTCACCGACGAAGAAGCCACCACATTCCAATCGCAACTCGGCCGCGTGCTGGAATATGTCGAGCAACTCAAGACGCTCGATGTTTCGAATGTGGAGCCCACGGCCCACGCGAACCCTGTTTTCAATGTCCTCCGCGAGGATGTTTCCCATCCAGGCCTGACCCGCGAGGCGGCGCTCGCCAATGCGCCGCACTCTGCAAACAACCTCGTCGTGGTGACCAAAGTGATTGAATAAAATGAGCAAACTCACCGATCTCAGCATTTCCGAACTCCAAGCCGGTTTCCGCCGTGGAGACTTCACCCCCGCCGATGCCCTGCGCGCCCTTGAGAGCCGCATTGCCGCCGTGGATCCCTCAATCGACGCCTACCTTTCCCGCGATTTCGAAACGGCCCTCGCCGCTGCGGAGAAAGCGGACATCAACCTCCCGCTCGGCGGCGTTCCCATCGGCATCAAGGACGCCATCAATGTGCTCGGAGAATCCTGCACCTGCTCCTCCAAAATGCTCGCCGGATTCAAATCGCCCTACGACGCGACCGTGATCGCAAAGCTTCGCGCAGCGGGAGCAATTCCCTACGGACGGTTGAACATGGACGAGTTCGCCATGGGCTCTTCCACCGAAAACTCTGCTTACAAAAAGACCCGCAATCCGTGGGATACCACACGCATTCCAGGCGGCTCGAGTGGCGGCTCGGCGGCATCGGTCGCGGCCCGCGAGGCGTTTGCCACTCTCGGCAGCGACACGGGCGGCTCGATCCGCCAACCGGCCGCGCTCTGCGGCGTGGTCGGCCTCAAGCCCAGCTACGGCCGCGTGTCGCGCTACGGACTCGTCGCTTTCGCATCATCCCTCGACCAGATCGGCCCGATTGCCCGCACCACGCGGGATTGCGCCTCGCTTTTAAATGTCATCACCGGCAAGGACTCGCACGACTCGACATCACTCGACCTTCCGGCGGAGGATTTCACCGCGAAGCTCGGCGGCGACTTGAAAGGCGTGAAGCTGGGCGTTCCGAAGGAGTATTTCGTAGACGGCATGAACCCAAGTGTCCGCTCGCAAGTCGAGGCGGCCATCCAACGCTGCAAGGAACTCGGCGCGGAGATCATCGAAGTTTCGCTGCCTCACACCTCGTATGCCGTGGGGGTTTATTACATCATTGCCACCGCCGAGGCCTCGGCGAACCTCGCCCGCTTCGACGGCGTGCGCTACGGCCACCGCGCTAAGAATCCCCGCGACCTACTCGATCACTACATGCGCTCTCGCGAGGAGGGCTTCGGCAGCGAAGTCAAACGCCGCATCATTCTCGGCACCTATGTTCTCTCGAGCGGCTATTACGATGCCTACTACCTGCGCGCTCAGAAGGTTCGCACGCTCATCCGGCAGGATTTCACGAAAGCCTTTGAAAAAGTCGACGCCCTCATCTGTCCAACCTCGCCCGATGCGGCCTTCAAGATCGGCGAGCGCGTGGATGACCCGCTCCGCATGTATTTGGCGGATATTTTCACCATCGCGACCAACCTCGCCGGAATTTGCGGCATCAGTGTGCCGTGCGGATTCGTGGAAGAGGGCGGCTCAAGGCTTCCTGTCGGCCTGCAATTCCTCGGCAAGGCGCTAGATGAAACCCGCCTGCTGGGAATAGCCGACGCCTACGAGACGGCTGCAGGTTTTTCGAGCCAGCGCCCGCCGGGCGTCTGACCGCCATCGCTCCGCTTGTGTCACGAAAAGTTCACAAGCGGCAGATTGTGGACGGTCCGGAAGGTGAGAAAGAAAATCCCATCATGACAAAAGAACCCGACGACCTTCACCAACGAATCCGCAGAGAAATCCTCGACAATCTGGACGAGGAATTGGAACTCGAGCTGGAGGAGACAGTCGGCCCCGGGGCCGGCAATGCGAAATCGTCATCACCCGACCACGCCTTCCGCCAAACCTATTTCCGCGAACTCTTCCGCCTCCAGAGTGAGTTGGTGAAGCTCCAGGACTGGGTCGTCAAAACAGGGAAAAAGATCGTCATCATATTCGAAGGCCGCGACGCCGCAGGCAAAGGCGGAGTCATCAAGCGCATTTCCCAACGGATGAACCCGCGCGTCTGCCGCGTGGCCGCGCTGCCTGCCCCGAACAGCCGTGAGCGGACACAGTGGTATTTTCAGCGCTATGTCGCCCACCTCCCAGCGGCGGGCGAGATCGTTCTCTTCGACCGCAGTTGGTATAACCGCGCCGGCGTCGAGCGCGTCATGGGCTTCTGCTCCGTCGAGGAATACGGACAATTTTTCAACGATGTGCCGGAGTTTGAGAAGATGCTCGTGCGCTCCGGAATTCAGCTCATCAAATACTGGTTCTCGATCACAGACGCCGAGCAGGAGTTCCGCTTCAACGCACGCATCCAGGATCCCTTGAAGCAGTGGAAACTCAGCCCGATGGACCTCGAATCGCGCACCCGCTGGGAGGACTATACCAAAGCCAAGGAGGTCATGCTCCAGCGCACGAGCATCCCGGAGGCTCCGTGGCGGGTCGTCCATGCGGTGGATAAAAAGAAGGCCCGTTTGAACTGTATCGCGCACCTTCTCAGCCAAGTCCCCTACGAAGCGGTGCCTCACGCCCCGATCACTCTTCCCGCGCGAATCCACCATCCCGATTACCACCGGCATGATGTTCCAAAGGAAATGTGGGTTCCCGAGGTTTACTGATCGCCCGGAGAGCACTTCACCCCCATTGCAAATTCCAACCTGCGACATTTGATTTCCCTTCGTTGAAACCGGAAAATCCATTCCACATCGCTCCTGACGAATCCGCGCCAGATGCCGCCGCTGTGCATCACTTTGTTTGCAGGGGCTCCTTTGAAATCAAAGCGCGCACCTTCCCGAGCCTGAGCCTCCTGAGGGTCGAGTCGGAATCCAGCCAATGCGATTTTTACGACACCCATGTGTGGAGCCTTTGGTTCGGCAACGCCATTCTGGCGAACGAAAATGGATGGACGCTCCAAGCGGGTGACGAATTGGTTCGATCAGCCGATACCCCGCAAACCCCAAAATTCGCGGAGGATTTTCCGGAGGGACCGCTGCGCACGCCACTGGGCGACTTGACGGATATCCGCGCGCTGAGGAAGACGGCTTCGGTGCATTTGCAGCGGGATTTTTTTGAAGCCCACGACACATCGCGCCGGATTGTCTTCCGCCTTGCGGTGTGCCGGATTGCGACCACAAGATCGCGAAAAATTCGGACAACCCTGGTCGAGGTCCTTCCTGTCGCAGGCGTGAAATTCGACATGGGAACGGTTGTTCAGGCCTTGATGGGCACCGGTTGCCGTCCGACCCACGAGAATCTTGTTCAGGAAGCCTACAAGCTCTGCCGGGTGCGCCCGTCGCCCTACTCGCTGAAACTCCGCCTCACCTTTGCTCCCGAGACACACGCTCGCACCGTCCTTCTGGAAATTTTCAGTAGCCTACTCTCCATCGCCCGCTGGAACGAGGAAGGCATCATCAAGGACATCGACACGGAATTTCTCCACGACTACCGCGTCTCTCTGCGCAAACTCCGCTCGGTGACAGGTCAGATGAAAGGCGTTTTCCCCGAGCACCTCACCGAAGCATGGAAGAAACAAATCGGCGACCTCTGCCGCAGAACCAATGCCCTGCGCGATTTCGATGTCTATCTCCTCTCGCGCCGTCGTCTTGAAAAGATGCTCCCCGAGGAGCTTCGCGGCGGTCTGGAATCCTTCTTCGAGGCACTCCGCACCGAGCGCGAGGTCGAGGCCGCGCAAGTTGCCGATTTCTTGAGTTCCGCCTCCTACAAAAATCAAATCGCGACCCTCCAAGATGCGTGGGCCTCCTCGCATTCGATCGAGCCCTCCCCGAACTCCGCGCGTCCAATTTTGGAGGTCGCTGGCGAGCGGATTTACAAACGCTTCCGCCGCATTCGCAAAACCAGCAAATCTATCACTTCCGAAACTCCGGACTCGATGATCCACTCGATTCGCATCGACTGCAAAAAAACGCGCTACCTCCTGGAGTGTTTCGGCCAACTCTTCGCGCCGGACTCGGTGGATCTCCTCGCCTCCGGATTGTCGAAACTCCAAAACCGTCTCGGCCGCTACAACGACACATCGCTGCAGCAGGATTACCTCCTGCAACACGCCGGGCGGCATTTGGAATCCGGCGACACCCGCCTGGCACTCTCCCTCGGCGCACTCATCGGCAGCCTCCACCACGAACATGCCGCGCTCCGCGAAAAATTATGCGCTTCGCTGGATCGGTTTTCCCGGGGCGCCAACGCCCGGCGGGCTGCATCCCTCGCGCCGAAAGAGGAAAAATAGAGCAAGGGTGGACTTGACTCCCGTCCATACAGGCATCAATTGAACGCCTGAACCCAGACCATGACTGCACGCAAATCGGAACGCCTTTTTCTCGTCGAGGGAGCACTGCCGCCTCTCACAAGACTGCCCTCGTGCCGCGTGAGAATGGGATGCCTTTCCCAAGAGCGAACGCGGGAGGTGTGGATCCTGCAGACGGGCCGCCAATACGGGGTGTTGGTTCTCAACCACCCCGAAAACGGCAATATCCTTGGATCTGTCCCCATCGCGCAGGCGGCCTTTGAGGAGCTTTGGAAAGAAACGGAAACGCACTGCGTCGAGGTGATCCGCCAGCAACTCCCCCACGGCTCATCCAAAATCGAAATCGATGTCTTTCAAGACACCCACGCTCCGCTTGTCACAGCGCGCATCCGCTTCGGCACCGCCGCCGACGCACGGAGTTTCCGCAAACCCTCGTTCCTCGGAAGGGAACTTTCGGCCGCCGACTCCCTCCGCCAGATCGCCCTGCACGGGGTTCCGACATCAGGCAACCCGGATGTCCAAGCCGGCGCGGTCCCGTTTCTTTTTAAAAAAGGCGTGCTCCACATTGTTCTCATTACCAGCTCCTCGGGCGCCCGCTGGTTGATTCCCAAGGGACATCTGGAATCCGGGATGTCACTCGAAGAAGTTGCCCTCATGGAAGCGGCAGAGGAAGCGGGGGCCATCGGAACGATTGATCGCGGTTACCGCACACAGTGCCCCACGGAGGATGGCCGCACGCTGCAACTCTTCCCGCTTCGTGTCGCGACCCTGCTGCCACACTGGCCCGAGCGATTCGTCCGCCGCCGCGTTGTGCTGCCGGTTTACCGCGCGCTGTTGAGGATCAGCGATCCCTTGCTCGCCCGCGCCCTGCGCGACCTGTCACGCCGGCTGAAGCCCTGAGGCCGGTCACGCGACAGGGGCCAAAATGGCATCGCGCATTCCGTGAAGGAGCTTTTTGTCATCCGGGCAGATAGTGGCCAGCGCTCCGCCGAGTTGCGTTGTTTTTTCGCCAACGAAGAAATATGGACACAGGCGCACCCGTCCACGCATTCTCTGTAGGCCGGCGTTTTCAGGAAGCCAGTATTCGGCATCGAAGAGCCTCCCTGTATGAAAAACCTGGAGGATGTGAGGCTGCGAGGGAAAAGCCGCCAAGGCGGATTCCAACTCGGTCTGCCATTCCTTCTGCGGCAGGTCACTTGCGACAACCACACCGCGCGACCCCCACGCCCGTTCGGAAAATCCGCTCACTTTCAAAATAAAATTCCGGCGCTTCTGGCTGAATTTCGCGACCTCGTCCCACGAATGCGCCTCGAGTCTCGGAAGAACCGCGTGACGCGGCAGCGGCTCCGGATCGACCAACCATGTGTAGGGGATCACTTTTTGCAGTGCTAAAAACGCGCGCTCGCTGAGTTCGCGACGCCAGAAGTCCTCAAGCGGCTTCATCCAAAAAAGGGCGAACCACAGCTTCTCTTCCAAAGCAGGCTTGAACGGCGGAGTGACCTGGATCGAGCGGGCACGAACGCCGTCCATGATGCCAGGCGACGCAGGCACATTGGCCAAATCGAAGAGTTCGAAAAAACGATAAATCCGCTGCTTCCAGTCATCCCTCGCGGAGCCATCCACAACCCGCCACTTCGGTGAGGTCACATTCAACTCGCCGACGAGCCATTCCATTTCCGGCCTGTAGGTAGCCGCCTCCTCCGAGACCACGATGTCACCCCCGGGCAGGATTTCCGAGAATCCGCGCAGCATGCCGTCAGCCCCGCCCAGGACATCAAATCCCAGCCCGGCGTAGGTTTTGTTGAGCCAAGCCGTGAGGCCGATTCCGCCGGGAACACTATCGATCTCGGCGATGGTGAAGCCGTCCTCGGTGAGAACCAAGTCCGGCCGAATGACGCGGGGAATGTCGCCCGCAATGCCGCATTCGCGTTGAAAGGCCACGAGATCCGGCGGCTTGCCCGCATCAAGGAGATCCGCCACCCACGCGGGCTGACGCCCTTTCACGCTCTGGCGGTAAAGCTGGTCGCAGGCTCGCAGAAAGAGCATGAGCCGGTAGCCGAGCTTTTCGAGTTCGGGCGCGAGTCCATCCGGCAGAGCAAAGGGTGCCGGAGCGATGCGCCATTCCTTTTCATGAAAGAGACCGCCCTCGGGCATGGCGGCGCGGACGGCACGGGCCGATTCAAGCGGACTCATGAGAGGATTTTCAACGCCTGGCGGATCAACTCCTCGGAGGTCGGCATTTCATCCCCCGTCTTCATCACAGCCCGAATCGCCTTGTGGGCCTCGACCTGTTTGTAACCGAGGGAAATCAAAGCCAGCACGGCATCATGCAAGCGCACATCCTCCTGGCTCGGGGCGTTCTTTGCGCTGGAGGCCTCCCACTCGGCAGCAACGCCGACCTTGTCCTTCAGCTCGAGCACAATTCGCTCGGCGGTTTTTTTGCCCACTCCGCTGATCTTTGAGATCGTTCCGGTATCCCCCGCGACCACGGCGGATTTGAACATTTCCACCGAGAGACCGCTGAGCACCGCGAGCGCGATCTTGGGCCCGACGCCGGTCACATGGTGAAGAAGCAGGCGAAAGAGATCACGCTCGCCGGCGGTGCAAAATCCATAGAGCACATGAGCATCCTCACGGACGGCGAGATGCGTGAGAATCTTCACGGCAGCGCCCGGCGGCGGCAACCGCTCGAAACTTGATATGGGAATCATCACTTGATACCCGACACCATGGACATTGACGACGATCTGTGTGGGGAGAGACTCGGCGAGTGTTCCTTCTAAAAACGCAATCATGATGCCTGCCATTACTACCAGAGCCCGCACCAGACTCAAAAGGGCGATCTTGGTTTTTCTTTTTGCGGCGGCTTCCACCGCAATCCTCCGCGCCGACCAATGGGCCCTTCTTGTGGAACCGTCGTTCATGGATCACAAAATGCGTCGCCCGATTCAGGAGTCGCAGCGCACCGTGCTGGCCATCGCGCGCATCGTGAATGGAGAAATCCAACCGCTCACCCGCGAGGAGAAAAAATCCGTCCACATGACCTATCCCATGATCCGGGAGCAGGCCTTGCAGACCGCTTCAGAGGTTTTCAAGCGGATGAAGCCAACCTTTGTGCGAAATAAAAAGCAGGTGATCCAATACGCCGCCATCGAGTCGGAGGATCCCCTCACCGCCTCCTGCGTGCTCGCGCCGGAGTTTTCGGCCGCTTTTGAGAAAACACTCGGTCCCGACCTGCTTGTGGCCATGCCAACGCGCAATCAAGTGCTGGTTTTTTCCAAGCAGGACAATCTTCACCTCCGCTTATCCGAGAGAATCATCGATGCCTACCTCACCTCCAACCACCCCGTGAGCCGCGAGATTTTTGCCATCGAGAACGGCAACCTGCGCTCGCTCGGCGTGCTCGAATAGCTTGCCTGCCGCAGCGCGCTGGCTACGAATCCCCCACATGCAAGGCGACATCGACCGGATTCTGTATCACGAGACAACCATCCTCAGCCGCCTCGACGAGATGGCCCATACCATCGCCAAGGATTACGAGGGCAAGGAACTGACCGTGGTCTCGATCCTGAATGGCAGCTTCATTTTCATGGCCGACCTGTTGCGACGCATTCCCCTGCCGCTCCAAATCGATTCTTGGAGCGTCTCCAGCTACCATGGCACGAAATCCAAGGGCCGCATTGAATTCCGGCAAAACTCCATCGCCGATGTCACCGGACGGCATGTTTTGATCCTCGATGACATCCTCGACAGCGGCCTGACCCTGCGCGCCATCAAAGACCGCCTCGCAGCGGAATCCGGAGCGGCCAGCATCCGTTCCTGCGTGCTGCTGCGCAAAAAACTACAGCGCGAGGCCGCCACAGTGGCTGATTATGTCGGCTTTGAGATCCCCGACGAATTCGTGGTCGGCTACGGACTCGACTACAACGAGCAATACCGCAACCTCCCCTACATCGGCGTTCTCAAAGAGGAAGCGATCCGCCGCCATGCCCGTTGAGAACGGGTTGACCACCAAATCCGCCAGACTCCCCCAAATCAAAAATCCAGCGAACCGCTCGGATTGACCGTCAATTTTTTTCAAAAAAATTCTCCACATTCTCGATTGTGGAGCGATTCTTGCTGGCTCGTTATTTTTTGACCATGAACCAAGCTCTGCCATCCCGCGATTCGAACGGACTCTACAATCCCGACCTCGAGCATGACGCCTGCGGCGTCGGACTCGTGGCCCGGATCAGTGGCGAACGCTCGAATGCCATTCTCGAGACCGCCCTGCTCTCCATCTGCAGCCTCATGCACCGTGGTGCGCTGGATGCGGATGCGAAGACCGGCGATGGCGCGGGCATCACCACACAGATTCCCTACAAAATCTTCACTCCCGAAGTGGAGAAGCTTGGCCACACGCTTTACAATCCCAGCGACCTCGGCGTGGGCGTCATGTTCCTGCCCGCACACAACGAATACGAGACTGCTCGCGCCCGCGCGATCACCGAAGAGGTTCTGAAAAAACGCGAACTCTTCGTCTTCGGATGGCGCGTGGTCCCCATCAACGACCATGTGCTCGGAGAGAAAGCCCAGTCCACCATGCCGCTCATCGAGCAGGTTCTGGTCGGCCGCCCTGCCGGAATGTCCGATGACGACTACGAGCGCCGTCTTTTCCTCGCCCGTAACGAAATCGAAGACCGTGCCGCCGCCGACAAGATCAAGGATTTCTACATCCCTTCGTTCTCGCACCGCACGATTGTTTACAAGGGCCTCCTCGTTTCGGCGTCCCTGGAAAAATTCTACCCCGACCTCGCGAATCCGGACTACGAGACGGCCATCGCGCTCTTCCACCAACGCTATAGCACAAACACCTTCCCGACCTGGCCGCTGGCCCATCCGTTCCGCATGCTCGCCCACAATGGCGAGATCAACACGATCCGTGGCAACAGGAATTGGATGCATGCCCGCGAGGCCGAGCTGAAAGCCGATTTCTGGGGCACCGACATCGACCTCCTCAAGCCGATCATTCAACCGGGCGGCTCCGACTCCGCCAGCCTCGACAATGCGCTGGAGGTTCTGACGATGAGCGGCCGCAGCATCCTGCACGCCGTGACGATGCTCGTCCCTCCATCCTACCGCACGGACCCGAACCTCTCGCAGGAGCTCAAAGATTTCTACAACTACCACCGTTGCTTCTCCGAGCCGTGGGATGGACCAGCCGCACTCACCTTCACCGATGGCGTCATCGCAGGAGCCTGCCTCGACCGCAACGGACTCCGACCCGCCCGCTACAACATTACCGAGGACGGCATGTTCGTCATGGCATCCGAGGTCGGCGGCTCCCAACTCAACCAGCTCAAGATTGTTGAAAAAGGCCGTCTCGCCCCCGGCGAGATGATCGCCATCGACACAGCCGCCGGAAAACTCCTCCGCGATGCCGACATCAAGGCCAGCCTCGCCGCCCGTCAGCCCTACGGCGAATGGCTGAAAAACAACCTGAGCACCCTGCCCCAGCTGAGCGAAAAACAAATCACAGCACCCTCTGGCGAGCTCGACATCCTCACGCTCACCCAGCGTCAGGTCGCCTTCGGCTATTCCTCCGAAGAAGTGGACATGATCATCAAACCCATGCTCAAAGACGGCGCCGAAGCCGTGGGCTCGATGGGGGATGACACACCGCTCGCAGTCCTGTCCGCCAAGCCACGCCTTCTCTACACCTACTTCAAGCAACTCTTCGCACAGGTCACCAACCCGCCGATCGATCCGATCCGAGAGAAGCTCGTGATGAGCCTCAGCACAGTGCTCGGCTGGCGCAAAAACATGCTCGCCGAAACGCCCGAGCACGCCCGCCTCGTGAGCCTTGAGTCGCCCGTTCTCCTGAACGAGGAGTTGGCGGCAATTCAAGCCGTAGGCAGCGAACACAAGGCCACCACAGTTTCGACGCTCTGGAACACCTCAGAGGGCGAAGACGGCCTCGAGCCTGCCATCAAACGCATCTGCTCCGATGCCGAGGCGGCGATCGATGCTGGCACGCGCATCCTCATTCTCTCGGACTCTGGAGTCGACCACGGGAAAGTCTCCGTTCCGATGCTCCTCGCCGTGGGAGCTGTGCACCACCACCTGATTCGCGTTGGGAAACGCATGCGCGCCAGCTTGGTTTGCCAAACCGGCGAAGCCCGCGATGTGCACCAAATCGCCTGCCTCATCGGTTTCGGTGCGGCGGCGGTAAATCCCTACCTCGCCTTCGAGACCATTCGCGAACTTCTCGAGCGCGACGGCGCCAACGGCGATTTCGCCAAATCGGTCATCAACTACCGCAAAGCCATCGAAGCCGGCATCCTCAAGATCATGTCCAAAATGGGCATCTCGGTGGTCAACAGCTACCGTGGCGCGCAGATCTTCGAAGCCATCGGCATTTCCTCCAAACTCATCGAGGAATGTTTCAAGGGCACGGCCTCCCAGATTGAAGGCATCGGCTTCAAGGAAATCGCCATCGAGTCCCTGACCCGCCACGCCATGGCCTATTCCGAAGCCGTGCCGATCGAACCCGGCAAACTCAGCGATCCCGGTTACTACCGCTTCCGTCGCGGCGGCGAAATGCATGCCGTGACTCCGCCCGTCCTCCAAAGCTTCCACGCCTATGTGGGCATCAAAGGAGCCGACAAAGCCGGCAAGGCGGAGGATTACAAAAAATATGTCGACTCGGTGCTGGCCAACACGCCCGTCGCACTCCGCAATCTTCTCGAAATCCTGCCCACGACCGAAGGCCCTATCTCGATCGACGAGGTGGAGCCGATTGAAGACATCCGCAAACGCTTTACCACAGCCGGCATGTCGCTCGGAGCCTTGAGCCCCGAAGCCCATGAGTGCTTGGCCATCGCCATGAACCGCATCGGCGGCAAGTCGAACAGTGGCGAGGGCGGAGAAGACCCCGCCCGTTTCAAACGCCGTGACAATGGTGATTGGGCGAACAGCGCCATCAAGCAGATCGCATCCGGCCGCTTCGGCGTGTCGGCCGCCTACCTCGCCAGCGCCAAGGAAATCGAAATCAAGATGGCCCAAGGTGCCAAACCCGGGGAAGGCGGCCAGCTGCCCGGCCACAAGGTCAGCGCCTACATCGCCAAGCTGCGCCACTCGGTGGAAGGCGTGACCCTCATTTCGCCACCGCCGCACCATGATATCTACTCGATCGAAGATCTGGCCCAGCTCATCTACGATCTCAAGCAGGTGAATCCCCGCGCCCGCATTTGCGTGAAGCTTGTCTCCACCGCAGGCGTTGGAACCATCGCCGCAGGCGTGGCCAAGGCCCATGCGGACATCATTCTCGTCAGCGGACATGAAGGCGGCACAGGAGCCTCCCCGCTCAGTTCGATCAAACATGCCGGTGGACCTTGGGAACTCGGCGTTGCCGAAGCCCACCAGGTCCTCATGCTCAATGGACTCCGCAACCGCGTCACCCTCCGCACCGACGGCGGCATGCGCAGCGGCGAAGACATTGTTTACGCCGCGCTGCTTGGAGCCGAGGAGTTCAACTTCGGCACCGCCGCCCTCATCGCCATGGGCTGCGTGTATGTGCGCCAGTGCCATCTCAACACCTGCCCGGTCGGCGTCGCCACGATCGACGACCGTCTCCGCGCCAAATTCAAAGGCCGCCCGGAAAATGTCGTCGCCTTCTTCAACGGCGTCGCCACCGAGGTCCGCGAAATGATGGCCCGTCTCGGCTTCCGCACCATTGATGAAATGGTCGGCCGCGTGGAATGCCTGCGCCAAAAGGAAATTCCAAACCACCCGAAAGCCAACACCCTCGACCTCTCACGCCTTCTCGTGAATGTCGCCGCCGATGATCCCTCAGCCGTGCGCCACGCCACCCGCTCGCGCAACGATGGACCCGAGGACTCGACACTCGACGAGACCGTTCTTCAGGACGCGAAGGATGCCATCACCGATGGCCGTCCCATTTCCCTCTCCTACGAGGTCGAAAACACCAGCCGCTCGGTGGGAACCCAGGTCTCTGGCGAGATCGGCTACCAGTGGGGCGAGGAAGGCATTGCCAATGGAACCGTTGAACTCAAGCTCAAGGGCAGCGCGGGACAAAGCTTCGGCGCGTTCCTCTCACCCGGTGTGCGCCTCCTTCTCACAGGCGAAGCCAACGACTATGTCGGCAAAACCATGAGCGGTGGCGAAATCGTCATCAAACCCGAGCCCGGCTCACTCTTCATCCCGCACGAGGCCATGATCATCGGCAACACCGTGATGTATGGCGCCAGCGGTGGACGCCTCTTCGCAAACGGCCGCGCCGGCGAGCGCTTCTGCGTCCGCAACTCCGGCGGCACAGCCGTCGTTGAAGGCATTGGCGACCATGGTTGCGAATACATGACCAATGGAACCGTCGTCGTCCTCGGCCGCACCGGCAAAAACTTCGGCGCCGGCATGACCGGCGGCGTGGCCTATATCCTCGACCTCGAGAACCGCTTCGAGCGCCTCTACAACAACCAGCTCATCTCAATCTCGCGCCTGGCCGCCGACTCGGACATCGCCGCGCTCAAGGCCCTCATCCAAGAGCACCACGACCTCACCGGCAGCCCCCGCGCCGCCGAAATCCTCGGAGCCTGGGACAAATTCCAGCCCCTCTTCTGGAAGGTCAGCCCGAATGTCCCGCCCGCCAAACCCGTCCCCGAGCCCTCCAAAGAGCCCGAGGCCACAGGCAAGGTCATCAGCGAAGACGTCATCGCTTCACGCTAAGGCAACACTTTCTCGTCTCCGCGCCGCCAAGAGCGCGCGGAAACGAGACAAAGAAAGAAACCAACGCAGGGAGTGATTCGTTCATCGTCGGGGCATTCACGCGAGTGTCTTTCACGGTCGAGACGACCGTGCTCCCCTCTTTCGCGCGCCAGCGCGATTCGTGCAAATTGGGAGGGTCATCGTCTCGCATGACCCATTTTTCAGCCGCGAAGCGGCGTTTCTGCCAGCGCGCGGGGTGATGGGGAGCGGGCGGAGTGGTGGCAGGCGACTCAGTCTTGGGTCAAGCCAACCGAAGCCCCGGGCGGGGCGGAGGAAGCAGATCGCAGATGGCCCGCAGGGCGCAGCGAGCAGGGGCGCGAGCAAGGCAAAGGTTGACCCTCCAAAAAGTCACAGCGCTGCCGCGCGATTGCCATGCAGGGCAACTGTCCGCGCGTCAGCGCGATTCGTGCAAATTGGGAGGGTCATCGTCTCGCATGACCCATTTTTCAGCCGCGAAGCGGCGTTTCTGCCAGCGCGCGGGGTGATGGGAGCGGGCGGCGTGATAGCGGAGCGACTCAGTCTTGGGTCAAGCCGGAGGTTGACCCTCCAAAAGACGCAGCGCTTCCGCGCAGTTGCCATGCAGGGCAACTGGTCTCGCCTTGCCCTATTTTTAGGGCAAGGCGTGTTTGATCCGAATATTACTTCTCGTCCAGGGCAGTGACGCCGGGGAGGGCTTTGCCTTCGAGGAGTTCGAGGGAGGCGCCTCCGCCGGTGGAGCAGTGGGTGACTTTGTCGGCGACGCCGAATTTTTTGGCGGCGGTGGCGGTGTCGCCTCCGCCGACGATGGTGATGGCACCTGAGGCTGTGGCTGCGGCGACAGCGGCGGCCATGGATTTCGTGCCTTCGGCGAATTTTTCGAATTCGAAGACGCCGGCGGGGCCGTTCCAGATGATGGTTTTGGCGCGGGCGATGGCGGCGGCGAAGATTTCGCGGGACTTGGGTCCGCAATCGAGGCCTTCGAGTCCATCGGGGATGCCGGATTTGTCATCGGCGTGGCCGGTTTCGGCGTCAGGCGAGAAGGCGGTGGCGGTGATGTAATCGACAGGCAGGTGGATTTGGACGCCACGGGCTTTGGCTTTTTCCATCAACTCGGCGACGATCTTGGCACCTTCGGGATCGAAGAGGCTGTTTCCGATCGGCATGTTTTCAAGAACCTTCTTGAAGGTGTAGGCCATGCCGCCGCCGATGATGATTTCGTCGGCGGTTTCAATGAGGTTGCGGATGAGCGGGATTTTATCGGCGATCTTGGCACCACCGAGGATGGCCAGGAGCGGGCGCTGGGGGTTGTCGAGAACAGCCGCGAAAGCATCGAGTTCCTTCTGCATGAGGAAGCCTGCGACTTTGGGAAGATTCACGCCGACGACGGAGGAATGGGCGCGGTGGGCGGTGCCGAAGGCGTCGCTCACGAAGACGTCCCCGAGCTTGGTGAGGCTGGTGCGGAAGGCGGCAACTTTTTCGGGATCGGCTTTGGTGGAAGTGCCGTCTTCATTTTTGACTTTGCCTTCCTCTTCGATGTGGAAGCGGAGATTTTCGAGAAGGACAACTTCGCCGGGCTGGAGTGAAGCGCAGGCGGCTTCGACTTCGGTGCCGACGCAGTCGCTGAGGAACTTCACGGGCTTGCTGAGGAGTTCGGAGAGTTTTTCAGAAACGGGCTTGAGGGAGAATTTTTCCACGACTTTGCCATCCGGGCGGCCGAGGTGGCTCATGAGCACGACGGAAGCGCCTTCATTGAGGGCGTGTTGGATCGTGGGAAGCGCGGCGGAAATGCGCTGGGTATTGGTGATGGCGCCGGTCTTTTTGTCTTGGGGAACATTGAAGTCGACGCGCATAAGAACGCGTTTGCCTTTTACGGAAATGTCTTTGATGGATTTTTTCATAGCTGGTGATGGGTTGGGTGCTTCAAAAAAATGACCACAGAGTTCACGGAGAGCACCGAGGTTTTTATTTCCTCCGTGGTCTCTGTGTCCTCTGTGGTCAATGAATCAGATCGTTTGGTTACTTCGCGATGACGCGGACCATTTCGAGGACTTTGTTGGAATAGCCCCACTCGTTGTCATACCAGGAGACGAGTTTGACGAAGGTCGGGTCGAGAGCGATGCCGGCTTCGGCGTCGAAGACCGAGGTCTGGGTTTCGCCACGGAAGTCTGTGCTGACGACTTTCTGGTCGGTGTAGCCGAGAATGCCTTTCAGCGGGCCTTCGGAAGCGGCTTTGATGGCGGCGCAGATTTCCTCGTAGGAGGCTGGCTTGTCGAGTTCGACAGTGAGGTCAACAACCGAGACATCGGAGGTGGGAACGCGGAATGCCATTCCGGTGAGTTTTTTGTTGAGGGCGGGGATGACCTTGCCCACGGCTTTGGCGGCGCCGGTCGAGGATGGGATGATATTCTCGAGAATGCCGCGTCCACCGCGCCAGTCCTTGCTGCTCGGGCCGTCCACGGTTTTTTGCGTGGCAGTGGCAGCGTGAACGGTGGTCATGAGACCGCGTTTGATGCCGAAGGTGTCGTTAATGACTTTGGCGAGAGGGGCGAGGCAGTTTGTGGTGCAGCTCGCGTTCGAGATGATGGCTTCGCCGGCATAGCTGGTGTGGTTCACGCCATAGACAAACATCGGAGTCTCGTCCTTGGAAGGAGCGGACATGATGACTTTCTTGGCGCCGGCCTTGAGGTGGGCTTCGGCGCTGGCTTTGTCGAGGAAGAGACCAGTGGACTCCACAACGATATCGGCACCGACTTCGTCCCATTTCAGAGTGGACGGGTCTTTAACTGCGGTGAGGCGGATTTTGTTGCCGTTGACGATAAGGTTGTTGCCCTCGACCGAAACTTCGCCTTCGAAACGACCGTGAACCGAGTCGTATTTGAGCATGTAAGCGAGATACTCGGGTTCAAGAAGATCGTTGATGCCGACAACTTGAATGTCCTTGCTGAAATTTTTAACCGCCGCACGGAAGACCATGCGCCCAATGCGTCCGAAGCCGTTGATACCGATTTTAACCATGATGTTTTATTATAGAGTTGTTTTTGATGTTCCGGACGGGGAGCCGCATTAAAATTGGCGGGAGGGGCAGCGTCAATCGCGAAAGGCGAGGCACTGCCCGGGGTGGGAAGAAACTATCCGCAAGGCCGAACTCTCAGCAAACGATGGGAGTGAATTGCTTGTGCTCAACAAGGAATTCCTCGTCGGCGCCGGAGTAGAGATTCCCGAAGGTGGGCGTGGGAATGCGGGGTGTGGGATTTGTTTTGCTGCTGAGCGAGAAGGCGCGGCGTTCGCTGATGGCGTGGTGGGCGCGTTTCCAGAGCATGGATTTCATGCACTCATCGGGCAGGCGGTTGATGAGTTGCGTGGCTTCGTCCCAGCGTTTTTCACCGCTGAGGAGCATGGCAGCGTTCATGACCGGCGCATCGTCGAGGGGCCACTTGCGGGCGCAGGCGGACCAACTCTCGATGGCGGCGGCGGTATCGCCGAGGCGGTAGTGCATGCAACCGGCGGCCAGCAGGGCGTAGCCTGAAGTGCGGTTCAGAACGGGCATTTCGGGCAGAATATCGCGGAGGAACAACTCGGGTTCGTCGCGGTAGGCCCACGAAATGAGCGTGCGGAAAGACTCGGGGCATTCGGCCTCCTGGGCGCGGAATTCCTCAATGAGAGGTCGCAGAAGCGGGATTTCGGGAAGGTTTGCAAGACTGGCCCCTGGACTTTGGAGCAGATGGCAAACGAGGTGGTTGCGGGCGCAGCCGAAGCGGCCTTTTGAAGCTTGGAATTGAGCGAAGATGATTTGCTGCTCAAGCACCTTGGAGCCGATGCGGTCACGCAGGGCGCGGAAGGCTTCGAGACGCGGGGCCACGACCGATCCCTGCCAGTCGGCAAACTCGGCGGCCAACTCTGGATTGGCGGCCTCGGCGGCGGGGGCCACCTCGAAACAGGTGGCGTAAACGGGGTGGAGAAGCGCGTGGAATTTCGCCGGCATCGCATGGATATCCATCTGATCCACGCAACGGAGTGGCAACACAGGCTCGTTCAGCGCCAGGATTTCGTCGAAGGGCAAATTGCAGTAGCGCATGGCCTGACGCAGAGTGAGCGGGAGGGATGGGATCTTTTCCCAGAGCGAGGAGAGCTCGCTATCGAGGAAGATTTTTCTGTGGGCATCGCCGACCTCGGTATTTTGAAACGAGAAGCAACCGAGCATGTGAATGAGGGCCTCGGCGTGGCGACCCAGGCGGTTCGCCTTGCACGCCAGACCGTAGAGGCGCACGAGGGACTGCTCGTTGTTCTCCGGGGCGATGGATTTTTCAATGTCGTAGGCCTCTTGGAGGCGTCCGGAAAAATTGAACGCGAGGGCGATTCGGAAAAGCTCCTCGGGAGGGAGGGGCTTTTTTTGGTCGAGCAGAATATCCGCCGACACCGAAGCGCGGATGAAGCGGCCGAGGCGGTTGAAAATGTAAATGGCGGCCGAATGGACTTCGGCGGTGGGGGCCTGCGCGAGGAGGCTCTGAATGATGGCTTCGGATTCTTTTTCGAGGCCGATATCCAGAAGGGCGAAGGATTCCTGAATGCGAGAGGCAATTTCTTCTTGGCTCATGATTTTTTGGAAAAAAGTGGTTGCTGAACTCACAGCAATTCCCGAACCAACTTTTTGGCGATTTGAGGACCTCTGAAGAGATTGACCACAGAGGACACAGAGAGCACAGAGGGGGAGAGGTTTATCGCTTTTTAAGCCAACGCTATTTTAGACTGGAGAGAGCACTGGACGGCAAAAAAGAAAACGGGTGGGAAAAATGTGCCTTTCCGGCAGTGGCTGGGGGGCCTTTATTGCGGTTCGGTGCGCTCGACGGCAGCGTCTTCGAAACGGGTGTATTCCTCGAGGAAGGTCAGGGGCACGTCGCCGGTGGGGCCGTTTCGCTGTTTCGCGATAATGAGTGTGGCTTTGCCGGCGGCTTCTTTTTTGGCCTCCTCGTCTTCCGCGTAGTATTTGTCGCGGATGAGGAGTCCAACGATGTCGGCATCCTGCTCGATCGTGCCGGATTCGCGGAGATCGCTGAGGCGGGGGCGTCCTGCGCTGGAGCCGGTGCGCTGCTCGGGATTTCGGTTCAGCTGGGCGAGGACGATGACGGGAAGTTTGAGTTCCTTGGCGAGGGCTTTGATGCCGTAGGAAATTTCCTGAATTTCGATCTGGCGGTTCTCTTGAGCACGGCGGGAACCGGACCTAAGGAGCTGGAGGTAATCGATGACGATAAGTTGAATTTTTTCGCGGTTGTGGAGGCGGCGGGCCTTGGCGCGGAGTTCCAAAATACTGAGGCCGGGAGTGTCATCGACGAAGATTTTTGCCTTGGACAGCTGTCCGGCGATGTTGATGAGATTCGTCATTTCGCGATTGGCAATAAAGCCGTCGCGGAGCTTGGAGCCGTTCACCCTCGCCCTAGAGCAAAGGAGACGCTGCACGAGCTGCTGGGCGCCCATTTCCAGGGAAAAAACAGCGACGGGCTTGCCGGCATCGATCGCCACATGTTCGGCGATATTCATGGCGAGCGCGGTTTTGCCCATCGAGGGACGCGCGGCGATGACAAACATCTCACCCTCGTGCATGCCGCTCGTCATGCGGTCGAGTTCATGGAATCCGGTTGGGAGGCCTGTGATGCCGCCCCCGGAGCGCGAGAGCTTTTCGATATTGTCGATGGCGTCGCTCACCATCTGCTTCATGGTGGGCATGGTGGATTGGAAGCGCTGCTCGCCAATCTCGAGCACGCGGGCCTCGACCTCGTCGAGGAGGATTCTCACATCGCCCTGCTCGTCGTGGGCGCGGGCGACATACTCGGTGCAGGTCGTGATGACACGGCGCAGGAGATATTTTTCGAGAATGATCTCGCGGTAGTAATCGGCATTCGCCGCCGTCGGGACGAAAGTAAAAAGCTCCGTGATGGCAACCGCACCGCCGACCTCGTCGAGCATGCGCCGGTCCTCGAGCGTCTGGGTGAGCGCGATGAGGTCGATCGGCTTCCCGCCATTTCGCATCTCGACCAGGAGCTCGAAAATTTTCTGGTGGGCTGGCAGATGGAAATGCCGCGCCTCCATCTGGGCCATGGTGTCGTCCAACGCCGTGGCAGAGTGCAGAATCGAGCCCAGGAGCCCTTTCTCGGCATCGAGACTCTGCGGCAGCGGACGACGGGCGTCTGGAAGATAAGCCGCTCCGCGCTGTTGATAATCTGGTTTCTTTTTCCCGCGTCCCTTGCCTGCGGCATCACCGTTTGAAATTGGTGCACTGGCGTTTTGTTCAGGAGCAGAAGACATGAGCTGATCAGAAAAATTTACGGAGCTCGGGGAAAAGAATGAGGCCGGACGGAAAGATAACTTCCACGCACGGCCTCATGGTTAACTCGAAATGAATACGCGGACTGAAAAATCAGGCCTCGGTGGTGACTTTGCGGCGATATTTCTTTTCAGGAGCCGCCTCGGTCGATTCCTCGACTGCAGGAGCGTTCACCTTGACCTCGATCTTGAGGTTGGCCGTGACATCCGCGTGGAGCTTGACGGCAACAGTGTGGTCGCCGCTTTCCTTGATGGCCTTCTCAAGAACGACAGCGTGCTTGGGAAGGTCTTCGAGTTTAAGCTCTGCAGCGATGCGGTCGTGGATGTCTTTTGCAGTGACGGAACCGAAGGCTTTGCCTGTGGCACCGGCATCCAGGGTGAAGCTGATCGAGAGCTTGTTAATCTTGGAGGCGATTTCCTCGGCAGCGGTCACCTCGCGGGCCTCGCGCTCGGCGCGCTTGGCTTTGAGATGGTTGATCTGACGGAGGGAACCGGCAGTGATCTCAAGGGCCTTGCCTTGAGGGTAAAGAAAGTTGCGGGCGAAGCCACGGCGGACTTTGACGATGTCGGCCTCTACGCCGAGCTTGGGAATATTTGCGGTAAGAATGACTTCTGTGAATGCCATAGGATCAATTTTGTGAACGGAGGGGAGAAACTATCGGGTGAGGCAAGGATGTCAAGAAACCGAAGGCTTTATTTTTAGGCTCATCTTTTCCAAGCGTGCCGCCAATTCCTCCGCCTGCGCCTGAAGCATTCGCAGAGAACCATCATTCCAAATGACAAAATCCGACTGAGCGATTTTTTGCGCGTTGCCCCACTGCGAGGCCACGATTTGCTGGACCTGGGCCAGCATCAGACCTCTCGACATGGCGCGGCGGGTTTGAATTTCAAGAGAACAGGCGACTGTCACTATGAGATCGAATCCAGATGAGGCGCTGGTTTCAAAAAGGAGTGGGATATCCACAAGCAGATCGCGCCCCTCCACTCGCGCATCGTCAGCCAGAGCCTGCCTCCGGCAACGAACGAGGGGATGCAAAATCGCTTCGAGTCGGGCTTTGGCTGCAGGGTCTGAAAAAACAATCGCCCGAATGGCGGCACGGTCCGGCGTTCCATCCGCTCGATACGCCGTGGGGAGGATGTCGTGAATCACGGCTTCGCGCACGGCAGGGTCGGAATCAAGGAGTTCGCGGGCACAGGCGTCGGAATCGAAAATGCTCGCCCCCCGGATTTCAGCCAAGGCGCGGCTGAAAGTCGATTTGCCCGAAGCGATGCCGCCGGTGATGCCGATTATTGCCATGGAGGTTGGAAAATTGATCTCCTCATATCACTTAGCGCATCTCCAGCCACGCTGGGGTTTCGTATTTGCTGGAAGAAAGATCTGCGATGAGCGGCTCAAGTGAGGTGAAATTTACAAAGCGGAAAACTTCCGTAGAAAGCGAGTTGGCGAGTTCAACCGGGTCCGCGCCCGGGAGGTGAAGGGAACCTTGATAGAGAACACCGTCTTTCGAGCGCCGGAGGGCTCCGCCGCAGATTTTCGAGGCACCGGCGATGATATCGAAAGCCACGGGGCTCTCAAAACAAACAGGCCCGCATCGGCATTCCTCCGGTAGCACCAAACGCGCATCCGAGAGTGTTTTTTGAATCGCCGGGAGCAGGCCCTCGTGAATCGCACTGTAAATGTCCCGCGAACTACCGGATGCCGCCGCCTCGGAAGCGGGAATCGTAAGCGCCAGCGTGACATCGCTCCCATGAAAAACCATCCCTCCCCCACTCCATCGACGCATGACGGGCAGCTTGCGCGCCAAGGGCTGGACCGCCACAAGCCTCTGTGCGTATCCAAATGTCACCGCAGGTGCGGCCCAGCGATAGACTCGCAAAACCGGCATCTCGCAAGAGTGGAGCAGCGCCTCGTCACAAGCCATCTGCCCGGCAGGTGTGCGCGGCGAGGAATCCTCCCAGAGCTGAAGACGACTGAGTATTTTTGGCATCGGGCCTGGTTTGAAAAAATGAAATGCGCCTTCTACTTGTCGGCGACTGGCTCCATGTTTAGGCTCCGCGTCCATGGCAAAGCAAGCACTCGGCAAGGGCCTCGGCGCACTCATCAACAAGCGCGTGGCCAGTCCGGCCCCAATTGAAGAACACGGCGAGAGAATCCAAAGGCTCCCGCTTGCGAACATTACCCCCAGCCCGCTTCAACCGCGCTTGGATTTTTCCTCGGATCAATTGCACGAACTGGTCGAGAGCATCCGGGAGCGCGGCATTATCCAGCCCCTCATCGTCCGTCAGGCGAATGGCGTCTATGAACTCATCGCCGGTGAGCGCCGCTGGCGAGCTGCAAAAGAAGTCGGTCTCGCGGATGTCCCCGTCATTGTTCGCGAAGCCAGCGACCGCGAGGTCTTGGAACTCGCTCTTATCGAAAACCTCCAGCGCGAGGGCCTGAACCCGATTGAAGAGGCCGCCGCCTATGCCAGACTTCACCAGGAATTCAGCCTCACGCAGGAGGAAATCTCCCGCCGCGTCGGCAAAAGCCGGGCCTCGGTCGCGAACGCCATGCGACTTCTCGATCTGGAACAGGACGCACAATCCCTCCTCAAACACGGCAGAATTTCCGTGGGACATGCCAAAGTCCTCCTCTCGCTGAAAAACCACAGCGAACAGAAATGGCTCGCCGACCAGATCGTGAGGGGAAGCCTCTCCGTGCGTGTCGCGGAAAAAATGGCCGCGCAAAAGTTGGCAGATACGGGCATCACCCGACCACGCCGCAATGGCACCGGTGTCACCACCGAACCCGCTCCCGCCATTCAACGCGTCCAAAACCTCCTCACCCACCGGCTCGCCACCCGCGTGCAAGTGAGCCACTCCGAAAAGAAGGGTCACATCCAAATCGAATACTACGGCACGGACGACCTGAACCGGATCCTTGATTTGCTAGGCATCGCAGAGGATTAAGTCCCATGCCCGTCTTAAAGAAATTGTTCGCACCTTTCATCCGCGCCATCGACTCGGACTATTTTCCCGACGGCGCCGAGAAGGTGCGGGAAATGCCGGAGCGATTCGAGCTCTCGCGGGCGATTCCTTTTATCATCCTTCATCTCGGCTGCCTCGGAGTCATTTGGACAGGGTGGAGCTGGGCGGCTGTTATCACCGCCGCAGTGCTGTATTTCACCCGCATGTTCGCGGTGACTGCCATCTACCACCGCTACTTCTGCCACCGCGCCTACCACACCTCGCGGATCACCCAATTCCTCTTCGCCCTTTTTGGTCTCACTGCCGTGCAACGCGGCCCTCTCTGGTGGGCCTCCGTGCACCGCCACCACCACAGGCACTCGGATGACGAGCACGATGTTCACTCCCCCGGCATGAAAGGTTTCCTTTGGTCCCACATCGGCTGGCTGACCAGCAGCCGGAATTTCCCCACCGACTATGATCGCGTGAAGGATCTCGCAAAATACCCCGAGCTGGTTTTCCTGAACCGCTTCGACTTGATCGGCCCGGCACTTTTATTTGTTGGCCTCTACGGCTTCGGAGCCGCGCTGGAAGCCTTTGCACCCGGACTTGGAACCTCGCCATGGCAAATGGTCGTCTGGGGATTTTTCATCAGCACCACGGTTTTGTTCCACGCCACTTGCACGATCAATTCCCTCACGCATTGCTTCGGAAAAAAACGCTTCGAGACGGGGGATGACAGCCGGAACAGCCTGCTGCTCGCCCTCCTTACACTGGGCGAGGGCTGGCACAACAACCACCACCACTTTCAGGCCTCCGCGCGGCAGGGCTTTTACTGGTGGGAGATCGACATCTCCTACTATGTGATCCGGGCTCTTGGCGCATTGGGTCTTGTCTGGAACATCAAAGGCGTCCCCGCCCGCGTCTATTCCGAATCCGGGGTGAACCAATCTGCTCCGCAGTGAGAGAGCGCATCGGCATCATCGGCTCCGGCATCGCCGGCATGGGCGTGGCCTGGCAACTCCGCAACCACGCCGATGTCACACTCATCGAGCGCGAGGCCAGACCCGGCGGACATACAAACACCGTGACGGTCGAAGAAAATGGACGCGAAATCCCCATCGATACGGGATTCATCGTCTTCAACCATGCCACATACCCCCATCTGGTGCGGCTCTTCAAGGAACTCGGCGTCGAGACGAAGCCCTCGGAAATGTCCTTCAGCGTCCAGCACCTGCCGAGCGGCCTCGAATACAATGGCATGGGGTTGGACAAACTTTTTGCCCAGCGCGGCAACATCCTCAACCCGCGCTTTCACGCCCTCGTTTTCCAAATCCTGCGCTTCTTCCGAGTCGCCCGCGCACTTCTGGAAAAACCCGACTCGCTGAACTGCACCGTTGGCGAATTTGTGAACAAGCACGGGCTGGGCGTCGATTTCCTCAACCTCTACCTCATCCCGATGAGCTCTGCGGTGTGGTCCACCGATCCGCGCCAGATGCTGGATTTTCCTGCGTTGAGCCTCATCCGTTTTTTTCAGAACCACGGATTTCTCGGAGTCACGACCCACCACCCATGGTTCACGGTCAGCGGGGGTTCGCGCAGCTACAGGGACAAGCTCCTGGCCCACCTTCGACCCGTCCAACTTCCCGCCAAAGCCGTCGAAGTGAAGGAATCCGAAACCTCGGCTACCGTCCGCATCGAGGATGGAACACTGCTCGAGTTCGACCGCGTCATCATCGCCGCCCATGCCGACGAGGCCCTCGCCATGCTGGCAGCGCCCGATGAAGCCCAAAGCCGCCTGCTGGGCGCGTTCGGATATCAAAAAAACACCGCCACGCTTCATACGGACCACTCCGTCATGCCACGCATCCGCCGCGCCTGGGCGTCCTGGAACTACCGGGTCGAGCAGAATGCCCACGGCGACCGCGAGGCGACGACGCACTATTGGATGAACGCCCTGCAAGGCGTCAGCAAAACCCGCGACTACTTTGTCTCAGTGAATGGCGCCGACAAAATCCACCCAGAGACCATCCTCTACCAAACCGGCTACGAGCACCCCGTCTACACACTGCGCGCCATGGAAGCGCAGCGCGAACTCCCGACGCTGAACACCCGCTCGCCACGGCAACGAATTTTCTTTTGCGGAAGCTACTTCCGGCACGGTTTTCACGAGGACGCCTACAGCTCCGCCGTGAACCTCGCCACCGTGCTGCGCCCGCTCCTCGGCCAATGAACGAGCCTGCGGCATCCTGCCTCTACGAGTGCACAGTGATGCACCGCAGACTGCACCCCAAGCCGCACGAATTCGTCTACCGGATTTTCCTCTTCCTTCTCGATCTCGACGAAATCCCCGCCCTCACCCACGCCGTGCCGATCTTCAGCGCGGAGGAACCGAATCTCTACTCGCTTCGCAATGAGGATTACTTCCAGTTCCATTCACGCGGCCTCCGCGCCAATCTTGAGACCTTTCTCCAAACCCAAAACATCTCCACGCCTCCCGCCCGCATCCGCCTGCTCACACTCCCCCGCATGCTCGGCTACACCTTCAACCCGATCTCGATTTTTTTCTGCTTCGACGAAGAAAACCGCCCGCTCACATCCGTCGTTCAAGTCGGCAATACCTTCGGCGAACTCAAGCCCTACCTCGTCCCGCTCGACGAGTCCGGCAATGGCTTCCACATCCGGGTGCCGAAAAACTACTATGTCTCCCCCTTCTCCCCGCTCGATGTCGCGTTCGACTTCCGCTTCAAAAACCCTGAGCAGAGCCTCCACATCGCGATCGACAACTACCAAGGCGACCAAAAAAACCTCGTCAGCACCCTCACCGGCAAGCGGACTGAGTTGACCACCTCCAACCTCGCTCGCCTCACGCTCGCATTTCCGCTCGTCACACTCAAAATCATCTTCCTCATCCACTGGGAAGCCCTCCGCCTCTGGCTCAAAGGCATCCCTTTTATCATGAAGGAAGACGAGATTGAGAAACAAACAGACGCCTTCAGGATTCGGAAATAAATGACGGATCGCGGGTGTCGATGAGCTTGCCAAGCCGGTGTCGTTCACGGTCGGGACGACCGTGCTCCCCTCTTTCGCTCCCCGCGCGGCAGCGCGATTCGACACTTGGGAGGGTTCATCCTCCGGCATGACCCATTTTTCAGCCGCAAAGCGGCGTTTTCTGGGAGCGCGCTGCCGCGCGAATCGTGAGAAGGCAGATTCTCAGGACTGGCTTGCAGAGGGGCAGATGTCGCGGAGTTCGCAGTTGGGGCAGTCGGGTTTGCGGGCAGGGCATCGGCGGCGACCGTGGAAGATGAGCCAGTGGCTGAGGAGGGTCCAGGAGTCGCGGGGGAAGAGTTTGATGAGGTCTTGTTCGATGCGGATGGGGTCGCTGAAGGTGGTGAGGCCGAGGCGTTGGGAGAGGCGGCCGACATGGGTATCGACGACGACGCCTTCATTTTTTTGGAAGGCGTTTCCCAGGACGACATTGGCGGTTTTGCGTCCGGCGCCGGGGAGGTCGGCGAGGGCTTCGAGGGTGGATGGCACTTCGCCGCCGTGCTTGGCAAGGAGGGCGGCACCCATGGCTCGGATATTTTTGGCTTTGTTGCGGTAGAAGCCGGTGGAGCGGACGAGGACTTCGAGTTCCTCTTGCGAGATGGCGGCGTAGTCGGCCGCAGTGCGGCAGCGCGCGAAGAGGTCTTTGGTGACGATATTGACCCTTTTATCGGTGCACTGGGCGGAGAGGATGGTGGCGACGAGGAGTTCGAGAGGGTTCGAATGGTCGAGTTCGCAGTGGGCGTCGGGGTAGATGGCCGGGAGCCTTTTGAGAAGCTCCCGAGCCATTTCGGATGCGGTGGCGGTTTTTTTCGACTGTCTGCTGGGCGCAGCGGCGGCGCGGGGCATGCGGATCAGTTGCCTCCGAGCGCTTGGAGACGCTGCTTGGCCTGCTCGGCGTATTTGTCGCTTGGGAAATCCTTCACGATTTGGCTGTAGGAGGCCTTGGCACGGTTGATTTGCTCTGATTTCTTGGGTTTGGTTTCCTCGGTAAGCGTGGCGGCTTGCAGCTCGAGGAGTTGTCCACCTTCCCATAGGCCTTCGGCGGCGGCGAGCGGGACACCAGAGTAGAATTGAGGAATCTTCATGAAGAAGTCGATGGCTGCGCCGCAGTGCTCGGCTTTCTTCTTGGGATCGGCCTCGGTGTTCATTTTATCCTTCATGATGTGGCCGTAGAGGAGGAAGGAGTTGGCGCGGAGTTCGGCGGTGGCGTTCTGCGCCCGGATGATGCCGCCGAGGAGGGACATGGCCTCGTCGGGCTTGCGCTGGGAGCGGAGCGACTGGGCAATACCATAGTCGGCTTCGAGGACTTTAGGCGACCATGGGTAGGTGGCTTTGAGTTGCTGGAAGAACTGCCCGGCTTCTGCGGTCTGCCCGCGCTTCTGGGCGACGCGGCCTTTGCCGAAGATCGATGTGGCCTGGGCCTCCTGAACGAGCGGCGGGGCGGCGTTCGGGGCAACGCCCGCGGGAGCGGGGTAGTCGGCGGCGAGTTTTTCAAAAACGGCCTGCGCCTCGTCGATCTTACCGGAATCCGCAAGGGCGAGTCCGAAGACATCGATATCCTTCGGACCGTAGAGAACCTGGGCATTGTAGGCTTCGGTCATCTTGGCCAGCGCGCGGGGCTTGTCTTTTTCGGCAATGAAGCCTGCGAGCGCGAAGAGAACCTTGCTGCGGGCGCCGGGGTCTGTGGCTTGGTCGGCTTGGGCCTGAAAAGCGGCTTCGACGGCAGCGTCATCCTTCAAGCCCGAGCGGATGAGCATGCGCTGGCTGGTGAGGAGGGACTGAAGCGCGGGCGAGAGATCGGCGCTCTGCGGATATTTTGCGAGGAGGCCTTCGATAGTCGTGGAGGAACTGTCCACGGCCTCCTTCCACTTCACGCGGTCGGTTTCGTTGAGCGAGGTGTAGTTCGTGGCGAGGCGCTCGGCGATGGCGCGCTGAAGTTCAGACACAGTCACCAAGGCGGAGGGCGATTTGGCGTGGTCTGGATAACGCTCCACGAATTCGCGCCAGGTCGAGATGGCAAGATCCACATTCCCTGCGGATGCGGCATTCTGGCCAATGCTATTGTAGGCGAAGTAAATTTTGTCGTCCTGCGGATACTTCTCAATGAATTCGCGCATGAGTTTGTTCACCTCGGCGACATTCTGGGTCGCGGCGAAGACTTGGGAGCGAGAGAAGAAAGTGAATGGCGCGGCCGGCGAGTCGGGGAATTGCTCGGCGACCTTGGCAAGCGTGGCGACGCCGGCATCGTTTTGGCCCGTGGCGATCTGGGCATTTCCCAGCACGAAGGTGGCAAGAGGTGTGAGCGGCGTATCGGGATTCGCTTTGAGGAAGGCCTCAAGAAGCGGAATGGCACCGGCGTTGTCGCCTTTCTGCTGGGTGCAGGCAGCGATCCAGTAGGCGGACTCCATGGCCTGCGGAGTGCCGGGGTATTTCTCAACGGTGGCCTTGAAGGCCTTGATGGCATCATCCCACTTCGAGGTGTCGCGATAGATATTTGCAATGCCGAACTGGGCGACGACTCCAACCTCGGGCGTGGGATTTTTTTGCAGTCTGTCTTGGAAGGTTTTTAGGGCCTCCTCGTATTGCTTGAGGCCAAGCTGCGCCTGGGCTTTTTGAGCAACGGAGAGACCGGAGAGACGGCCTTTGGGGTAGGACTGGATAGACTCCTCGAAGTAGCGGATCGACCCGGCGCTATCGCCTTGGGCGAGAATCATATTACCGATCATGAAGGGCAGGTTCTCCGCAATGGGCTTGCCTTTGTAGGTGGCTTGGAACTGCTCGTAGCCTTTCAAAGCGGGATCGGAGGCGTTCTGCACGACATAGCCCATCGTCTTGAAGTAAAGGGCGCGCATCTTGTCGTCATCCGTCGTCAGGAACGGCGAGATATGGGTGATGACGACGCGGGACTCGTTGTATTTTCCGGCATTGAAAAAGATTTCGCCGAGCTTGAGGAGGGCTTGTGCGGTCTGGTCGGGCTTGGCGCTGATCTCGGCGAGTTTTTTGAGTTCGCGTTCGTTTTCCTTATCGAGCTTGTTTTTGAGAGGAAGGTTTTTCGCGCGAAGGGCGGCAATTTTTTGGGGGCCGTAGGATTTCACTTTTTCCTGCTGCAGCGCGACGATGTCCTCCTTTGGAAGAACAGCCATGTAGGCGGAGGCGGCTTGCTCGTAGAGGCCCTTGCGGTCGGCTTCGGGGCTGAATGCGGCGCGCATGAAAAGAATCTCGCCGAGTTGGAAATTCGCGTCGTTCACAAGCGCGAGGTCTTTTTTGCTTGTGATGATGCTGCGCAGGAGGTCTTCGGCTTGTTTGAGAAGGTCGAGGCCCTTGTCCTTGTCGCCGCCATCTCTGGCAAGTTGGTCGCCGCCTTGGGTGGCGAGGGTGATGGCGAGGAGGTTTCTGCTGCCTTCAATGGTCGGGCTTGCGGCGAACTTCTGCATGTTTTCGCGCAGGCTGGCGGCCGCCTTGTCGTAATCGGAGATCTGGTATTCGCAGAGGGCACGGCCATAAACGACGGCCTCGAGATCGGGGGATTGCGGATACTTTGAGACGAACTCGTTGTAGCTCTTGATCGCCTGCTCGAAGATGCCCTTGCGGCCTGCATCCGTGGGCGGAAGGGCCATGGCCTTGGCGGCGAGGATCTGCGCGCGCAGATTGTCAATCATCTGCAACTGGTCGGGAGTCAGCGCGGGACCGGTCTTGGATTTTTCCAAACTGGCGAGCGCCTTGTCGAATTCGCCGAGATAGAATTGGCAGACGCCGAACTGGATGGTGGCCGACTGGACGAGAATATCCGTGGGATAGCCGGTGATGATGCCTTGGTATGCGGCGGCGGCGCCCTTGTAGTCGGCGTTTGAGAGCAGGTTGTAGGCGGCTTCGTTTTCCTGCGCGGCGGCCTGCGACTGGGCGTGAACCGTGCCCGGCCAGAAGAAAAGGGACATCAGAGGCGAGATGACAATAACGGGGAGCTTTTTCATGACGGCATACCCATAGCGGAAGCAGGCGGGTGATTCCAACGCATTTTTGAAAATCATTGCCGTGGCGGAGGCGCTTGATTTTGCGCGCAGTTGCCGCGAGATTTTCAACATGGAAGAGTCACAACCGCCATGCCCGCCGCCGTTGCCTCCGGACGGCAACGACGCGTCCGCCCGGCAATGGATCACAGTCCTGCATTTGAGCGCGCTCGCGGGGTTGGTAATCGTCGGTTTCGGCCACATCCTTGGACCGTTGATCATCTGGCTTTTGAAGAAAAACGAGGTGCCGGGACTGGATGCCGCAGGCAGGAGCGTGCTGAATTTTCAGATCTCATGGAGCCTGTGGTTTTTCCTTTCCGGAGTTGTGGCTATGGTGGGCTCCTGTCTCGTGGTGCCGCTGGCGCTGCCTGTCGGCACATTCATCGCATGGCTGGCTTTTGTTATCAACGGGGCGATCAAGGCCAGCAACGGCGTGAGCTACAAATTCCCGCTGACGATCCGCTTTTTCAGCTGATTTTTTCAGGAGAAACCAAACGGCGCCGCATCAACTGTGGAAATGCTCCACGCGACGGCCGATACCCGCGAGGATCTCCCATGAAATCGTTCCCGCCTGGTCTGCCAGCTCGGTGACATCGATTTTCTCGTCCCCGTCATTGCCAATGAGTGTGACCTCATCGCCCAGCTCGACTTCGGGTCGTTGGGAAACGTCGACCACGATCTGATCCATGGTCACCCGCCCGAGCACGGCGCAGCGGGCTCCACGCACCAGAACGCTCGCGCCTCGGCCCGACAACTGCCTCGGAAAGCCATCAGCATATCCCACTGCCACGAGCGCGGTGCGAATGGGTTTTTCGGCAATAAAAGAACGCCCATAACTGACGCTGGCGCCGACAGGCAAATCACGCAGCAGAACCACGCGCGACTTCCAGGAAAGCACAGGCTCGATCTGACTCGAAAATGCCGGCAGCGGCGAAACTCCGTATAGGATGAGCCCCGGCCTCACGAGGTCATGCCGGTGCTCAGGACGGGTCAGGACACCAGCGCTATTGAGAACATGAAATTTCGCTCCCGGCGCGACAGCGCGGAGGTCCTCCGACATCGCGTGAAAGCCCTTGAGCTGTTCCAGAGTGAAAACCTCGTCCTCATCGGCCGAGGGGAGATGCGTCGAAATACTGTGCAACGAAACCTTCTTCATTGAAAGAACCCGCCGCACCTCATCCAATGCGGCTGGGACCGCGCAGCCAACGCGTCCCATTCCCGTGTCGATTTTGAAATTCACACTCACCTCGCCATACCGCGAATAGGCGAGAGCCTCGTCCGCGCTGGACACCGTGACGATGAATCCGCTTCGCACAGCCGTCTCATACTCGGCAGGCAAGCAGGGACTGAGCAGCATGACCGCGCAGCTACTTGCAGCGGGGGCGACCTCCATGGCCTCTTTGATATTGGCCACCCCAAAGACCTCGGTATCGTCGGCAAGGGTCCTGACAATATCGGCAACGCCATGCCCGTAGCCGTTGGCTTTCACCACGGCGAGAATCCCGGGGCCGGGACCAATGCGATTCCTAACAAAAGCCAGATTCCGCCTCAATGCGCCAAGGTTGATTTCAACCCAGGTGCGGAGATTTTCAGGAACTGGAAGTGCGGGCATATGGTTAAAGTGGAGGTAAGGGGATTCGAACCCCTGGCCTTCTCATTGCGAACGAGACGCTCTACCAACTGAGCTATACCCCCAAGGAAAAATGGGTTTTTTGCACCGCGCCGAAGCCCTGTGCGATGCTTCGCAATGAACCACCGAGCCTTGCCAGCGGCAAGGAAAAATCCCGCGCCTGTTTTTAAGCTCCCCACCTGCCGCTCGAGATGGTTTTTTAGGCAAATCGCAAAGCAACTCTTCAAAGTTCACGCCCCGTCCACCTCCTGGATCTGCGCGCAGATCGGAGCGAGGGAACACTATGCCATCCCGCGTGTGCTGCACCGCTCGGGCAAGCTGGAGGCGCTTTTCACCGACTACTGGTCGCATGGGCTTTGGCATAAACTCGCCCGCTCCGCCCGCCTCCGAAGCAGGCTGCACGAGGATTTGACCGATGCAGAGGTTTATTCCTTCAATACCACTGCCCTTCTGGATGGTCTCCGCAAACGAATCCGGCCGTCCACAGACCCCTACAGCGATTTTCTTCGCATCGGCAGTCGCTTCGGCAAGCAGGTCCGCTCAAGCCTCGCGCGGCGCCGCGAGCAACACTGGGAAAACACGATCTTCTTCGGCTACGACACCGGTTTTCTCGAAGCCGCAGCCTGGGCCAAGGATCGCGGCGCCGTCTGCATCGTCTGCCAGATGGACCCCTCGCGCACGGAAGTTGAAATGGTAAAGGAAGAGGAAAGGCGCTGGCCCAGTTGGGCAAAGTCGCCAATCCTCGTTCCCGAGGAATACTTCGCCTGGCGCAAAGCCGAGTGGGCGCTTGCGGATGCCATCATGGTCAATTCGCAATGGACGCTTGATGCCCTCGTCGAGCAGGGCGTGCCTGCCGATAAAATCCATATCATTCCCCTCGCCTACGAGGTCGGGGATTCAGACGAAGTCGCCTCCCCCACCCCGCTAAGACCGGACTCCGAGCCGCTTCGCGTGCTTTTCCTCGGCCAGGTCAACCTCCGCAAAGGTGTCCAATACCTCCTCGAAGCCGCCCGGTTGCTGAAGACCCAAAACATCCAGATCGACATCGCAGGCCCAATCGCCATCGCCGATCAGTTTGTCGTGAAAGCCCCGCCCAATGTGCGATTCCACGGCGCCGTAACCCGCGACCGTGTGCGGAAATTCTACAGCCAGGCCGATGTTTTTGTTCTCCCCACGATCTCGGATGGCTTCGCACTCACCCAGCTCGAGGCCATGGCACACGGTCTGCCAGTCATCACCACACCAAATTGCGGCCGTGTTGTGACCGATGGTCTGGATGGTTTTATTGTGCCAGCGCGAGATTCCGCCGCGCTCGCGGAGCGTTTGCAAACCCTGCTCGAGGACCCCGAACGCGTGCAGGCTATGGGCGAAGCCGCCCGACTGGCTGTAGCTGGATTCAGCCTTGACCACTTGAACAAAAACCTTCGCGCCCTCGAGACAAAGCTCAAAGGCCCTGCTCCGACTTCGCTACCCTCATTTGCTTGAGCCTGTCGAAGTCGGCTTGGCCGCCTGCTCTTGCTTCCATGTGAGATAAGCCGCGTGCATAGCCCGATACTCATAACGAAGCGTCATGGCCTGCCTGCGAAAAAGGTCCGCCTGGGCAAGATCCTCCTTTGCCTCCAGGTCCTTGATAGCGGCATCGATCTTCACGAAGGATTTCTCCACCTTCTCAAGCTCAGCCTCACTGGGACTCGCTTTGAAGGCATCCAAGTCTTTCCGGATGTCCCGAATCATTCCTCCCGGGGAATCGCATCCCGCCAGACATACGACTGCCATGCCGAGGATCAAAACCGCGCAAAACCGGAACCGGGCGAGAAGGGAAGATGTTGTCATCTCTCGAAGGAGCGAACTAAATTCCACCCCTCATGGCAAACCCGCAAATTGAAAAAAGCTTCCCTCGCGGGGAACGCCTGTGTGCGACCGAGGAGGAAACCCGCCGCGCGGCACGCGATCTCGCCGCCTGCCTCGGAGACCAATGCACTCTCAGCCTGGAAGGGCCTATGGGTGCCGGCAAAACATGCTTCGTTAAAGGTCTCGCCGAGGCCCTAGGATGCGACCCGAGCGAGGTCTCGAGCCCCACATTCACGCTTGTTCATGAGTATCACGCGCCACGCCGCGCACCGCTCGTGCACATGGATCTTTACCGCATCGAATCCGCCACCGACCTCGCCGCGCTGGGCTTTGACGACTACCTCGCCGACGACGGCATCGTGACCATCGAGTGGGGCGGCAAATTTGCAGAAATGCTCCCTCCGCAAACGCTGCGTCTTGTTTTTTCGATCGAAGGCAACGCCCGCCGCATTCAGATTCAGCCATGACGATTCTCACCATCGAGTGTTCCAGCGCCATTGGCAGCATCACCTTGACCCAGGGCGGGGAAGTTCTCCACGAGTGTTCCTTCGAAAACCCGCGCGGTCGAGGCACGGCGTTTTTTGAGGCGCTGGCAAATGCAAGCCGTCACATCAAGACACTCGACCTCGTGCTCGTCGGCACGGGTCCGGGCAGCTACAACTCGCTGCGCGCCTCCATCGCCGCCGCATGGGGACTCGCCCGCGCACGCTCGGCGCGACTGCAAGGCATCTGCTCACTCCTCGGCTACGAGCCCGCCGAATATCATGTTCTCGGCGATGCCAGGGCGAACCAGTGGTTCCACGCACACATCCGCAACGGACACCTCGCCGCCGCTCCAGCCCTCCTCACTCCAGACGAGGCCCTTGCCCAACTCACGCCAGGAGTCCCTGTTTTTTCGACATCCTCCCTCCGCTATCAAGCAACCCTCGCCTCTCCGCAGGCCATCCACCTTGCCCGCCGCGCCGCCCAAGCCGGACCGGCTGAACCCATTTACCTCAAACCGCCGCACATCACCAAATCCGCCAGCTGAAAAATATGACGCCTCCACTCCAGCCCACAGCCATCCAAAAAATCGGCACCGAACTCGCCATCGCCTGGAATGACGGCACCGAGTCCTACCTTGCCCTTGAATTCCTGCGTCGCCATTGCCCCTGCGCTGCGTGCGGCGGCGAGCCCGATGTGCTCGGCCAAGTCGCCCTACCCGCAGTCACCTACAACGACCGCAGTTTCGACCTCACCTCCTGGCAGACGATCGGCGGCTATGCCATCCAACCCCGCTGGGCGGACGGCCACTCGACCGGACTCTATTCCTACAAATACCTCCGCCGCCTCGAATCCCAAGCCTCGAGGGCATAGCCCATTTTCCCTAAGCCCAATTTTGCAAACGGGCGGGCTCGTTTGATTCCTGATACATCGACTTGGAGAGTTGGCGCATTTGACGAATGCGTTGGCGGGCGCCGTTCATTTGCTCCAATTCGGAACTCACTTCCTGCATCGCTTGATCCAGGGCCTGCCTGTTGGACTCACGCTGGGCATCCGCCGCCTCAAGGCGTTTTCGGAGATCCTCGGCATGGGTGGTCGGAAGGCGCAGATCCGAAAGAATGGAACTGAGAGCCTGGATGAGATCACCTTGGGCAGGAAGGATATCCAAGAGGCTTTCGATGTCTTTTCTCTCAATAAAAAAAACCTCCAAGCGGAGGTTTTTTTCGTAGAGCGACAGAAGTTTCTCCAAGCGATCCGGCAAGCCCTCTTCTGCTTTCGGCTGAGGTTTTCTAATCAGCATTTGGCGCCGAAACCCTGACCGGTGATGCCGCCGCCAGCGGCTTCGACTTGCTCTGTGGCAGTCTGGAGAAGCATCTGAGCCCAGGCATCACGGATGTCCTGCATGAAGGTAGCAACGGTTTTAATTTTCTCGCGACTCTTTTCGCGGTTTGCCTGATTCAGGTGCTCCTGCATGAAATCATAGAGACGGTAGAGATTTTCAGAAAACTCTCCGCCTTTTTCCATGTTCAGAGTCGCCTGCAACTCAGTGATAATAGCCTGAGTGCGCATGATATTATTATGAATCAGCTCGTTTCGACGGGCGAAATTTTCCTCATTGAAACCCAACTCCGCAGCTGCCATGAAGCGTAAGGCTCCATCGAAAAGCATCAGGACTAACTCTCCCGGAGATGCTGTTGTCGCAGCTGTTTTACGATATATGTTGAGAGGATTATTGGATTTCAAAACGGAGAAGTTTCAACTAAAGTATTACAAGCAAAGAGAATTTCAACAGTTTTTTTAAGGAGTGATTTGTCCCTTGAGATTTGACCCAGAATCGTTGAGCACCGACCCAACAAGCATTGAGGCAATTCCATTCAAGACATTCAAAGAGGGATAGGTCGGGTCGAGATTCCAGTCAATCGCCTTGGTGACTTGGCCTGGGCGAACCTCGATCTGGCTGTTCTGCCACTCACGCACCATTTCACGATGGGGTGCTTCCAAGGTGTCGGTGGCTGTTTTTTTCTCGGGTAGCTCCGTTTTGCCAGTGGCAATGACGGAATCCTTGATTGGAACTTCGGTGGCTCCAACTTGAGGGGTGGACATGTTGGCCTTCGCCGTTGACGCATTAATTTCCGGCCAAACCGGTGAGGTTTGTGGAGGTATAGGAGTAGTGTTGTTCATAGGAATCCCATTTTCTTTAGGTTTTGATTGAGTGTGGCCATTTGATTTTGATATTTTGCATTAGCAACATCCATAGCAACATATCTTGCTTCAAGTGACTTGCGAATTTGTGTAATTCTGTCCTCCCAATCATCAACTTGTTTATCAATAGAGGTTGTTTGTTTTGCAAAAGCATCGGTCTGTGTTTTTATTGAGGTTTTTGCTGAACCTGAATCACCTACAATTGAATTAAAACGAGCAATAAGACCAGATCCTGTTGTATTAAGAAAAGAATTTACATCAGCATATGAACTGGAGAATTTTGCATCGAAGGTGGATGTGTTTAGTGAGAGCGTGGCTTCCAAACCAGAAGTGCCAACTCCAATGTCTGCAAGACGCTGAATAGTGCCAGGAACAGCCGCCCCTTGTTGAGATATAAGACTTCTTAAATTGTTTGAAATCTGAGCAACAGCAGTATTACCACTTAGAATGGAAGAGGTTGTCTTTCCATTGGAAGTTGTCACTTTCGTGTGTTTTTCAATAGTGCTTTGAACAGAGTTGTATTTAGAAATAAAATCATTTATGGCGGTTTTAGCAGCGGAAGAATCACCGGCAACAGTAATTGTTTGTAAATTTGAACTTGAATTCAGAGTCACAGTTAAATCTGGAATGCCATGCACAGATTGATCGAGTTTGTTAGATCGACTAAAAATCGTGCCTCCGTCGTTGATAGTAAATGCAGCATTTTTACCGATTGAAAGTTGGCCTGAAGCCAGTCCCATCACTTGGGCTAGATTTCCCGATTCATCAGATACAGTAACGGCAAGATCACCGGTATTCTTGTTGGTTAGAATAAATTTTTTACTTGCTGAATCATATGCCGCAGAAACTCCCGCAGAAGAATTATTGATATCCGAAAGAACGCTACTGATTGTTGAGGATGATGTATAGCTGATCAAGACTCCATTGATTTTAAACGATCCATTCGAAGCAGGGGAAGTCGCAAAGCCTGCAGAATTAAGAGGATTACTCAAATTTAGAGAAGCCAAACCTTGGGGGCTTGATATTGTATAAGCTGGCTGGGTCGATGGGTTGGAGAGGCCCATAGCCAAGAGAAAATTGCTCGTGTCACCAGATGCACCAATGACGATAGGGGATGAACTTGTCAACACCAACTTACCCTCCGGGTTAATCAGGGCATCACCTCCAGATCCGAGTTTGTTTTTTATGTCTTGCAAAACAGTGGTCAAATCCGACGCCGTGCTTGAAATAGTTATAGGCGAGCCATTGACAGAAAATGTGCCAGCCGAAATAGAGGGTCTCAGCGGCAAGGAGGAAAGAATACCCGCCGAAGGAAAGCCACTTAAAGACGGTGCACCTGATAAGGTTGACGCGGTTGCTTGCTGATTGACACTGAATTTGTAATCCCCGGGAGGCGTATTTGCACCCGCACTGGCAGTCCATGTGGTAGTTGTGCTGGCAAATGTTGCAGTTTTCTTTGTAAGAGAGGTTCCAAGACTCTCTACGCTTTGTTTGAGAGAAGAAATTGATGTATTTATCTCGTTTAAAGCAGTAGTTTTCGACGCAATGTTGGTCTTATCTTTTCTTAAGCGATTTTGTGGAATCCGACTATTCTCCACCAGCTTGTCAACAAACGGTTTCCAATCCCATCCACCAGATAATCCTGAAAGAGTTTCTCCCATACTTTTAATTATATCGTTTGATTGAAGGAAATCTTTAGGGGTTTTTTAAAAAAATTTATACGGGTCGATTTCAGGCGCCGTTTGAGGAAGAATTTTTAAGGCAGGGATCACAAAAACGCAAATTTTTTTCACTGGCGTCCCATAAGAAGGCCGCATCTCCGATAGTTGCAAAAAAAGCTGGACTACAATCCGATTTGAGAGCAAAGAGGGGCCATGCAATGGCCGATCAAAGTTCAGGGACGTGAAGTGGGTGAGGAAAAAGTGCGCTGGCTCAGCGGCTGGATCGCCCAGAGTGGAATCATTGAAGACCACTGCAGTTGGAGGACTCCCCAATGTATCGTAACCTAAACCTAATGTGTCAGCGCCCGAATCGCCTACGAGCGTCGATTTGGCGGCATTAAAAAGTGCTACGGTATTGAAGGAGATATTGGCCATGACACTTCTGGAGGTTCGCGAATTATTACAGAATATTAATCGGCAGTTTTGCTAGCAGCCTGTCGGAGTTAAAAATCTGAAGCTCCCAGAATCCGGATTTCTCATTTTTATAAAACTGGGTCTTTTGATTTTTGCAGGGCTACATTCGGTCATCGGAGCTTCATCTTTATCAAAGGAG
>JBILWM010000141.1:0-5065 GCA_044369905.1 Terrimicrobiaceae bacterium
AACGTCGCGGCCAGTTTTGGTCTCCTCGTGGTCTGGCTCACATGCTCGCCATCGACGTCGCGCTCAAAAACGACACCCTGGAGTTCCTGTGGAACTGATTTTTTGCAACTATCGGAGATGCGCCCCTGGCTATCTGCGCTCGATTTTCAAAAAGCAGAAACATTCCGCTTTGATTCCGAAAAAATGAGACTTTTGGTTTGCGGTCGTCTGTTTGCTGGATCAAGTTAGGTCAAATGCCCAGCCGACACCACCTCCGCGTCCTTGTCTTCTTGATTCTGGCCCAGGGATTTGTCTTTGCCTCGGTTAACACCGACTTTGAGAAGTTTGCCATGAATCTCCGTGAGCGGGCCATCCTGAAAGTCGAGCCTCCGACGGTTTCCACACAGACTCCCTCGTCGATGGGACTGACCAGATATCCCTGGAAGCGCAACATTGTGACCACGGTCTTCTGGGTTGGCGAGAAGCCTACGCGCAATAACCCCGTGCCGAATTGCAAGAGTTCCTGGGATCCGGAGTGGCACCAAAGTTTTGGAGGGTATGACAACCCCGATCCAGGCGCCCGTCGTGGATTTTTTCCGAGTTTCAGTCCGCGTCAGAATCCCTTCTATGTGGCACTTCCCTTTAACGATGTGACCCGTGGATCCACGAAACCCGAGTCGCGCCGTGTGATTCCATGGTTCCGCGAGGCTTTTGAAAAAGAAGGGAAGTCTGTGTGCAAAGGACGCTGGGTTGCAATCCGTCGAGGAAATCGCATTGCCTACGCGCAGTGGGAGGATTGCGGTCCCTTCCGAACGGATCATTGGCAGTATGTCTTCGGCAACGAGCGTCCCAGACCGAACCTCAACCAAGGTGCGGGCCTCGATGTTTCCCCGGCCGTGCGGGATTATCTCGGCATGAGCGGCAAGGATGTTTGCGATTGGAAATTTGTGGATTTCCGGGAGGTGCCACCAGGACCGTGGGCAAAATACGGAGACAATAACACCTTTGTGCTTCAACAGCGGGGGGCGAATCTTTTCCTGACCGATCGCAACAATGCGCGCGGTGCCAGACGCTGATTGATCAGCTCGCCGCGCTGGCCTTGAGTTCCTCGATCGTGGCGAATTCCAGCGTCGAGGCATGAGTGGCCTCCAAAATGACCCTTGGAGCCATTCCGGCATCGTAAGCATCCTTCCACCGGCTGGCGCAGAGGCACCATTTGTCCCCGGCTTTCAATCCCAGGAATTCATACTCTGGTCGAGGAGTGCTCAGATCGTTTCCTTGCTCGAGGGAGAACTTCAGAAACTCATCGGTCATCACCGCGCAGACCGTGTGAACTCCTGTGTCTCCATGACCCGTGTGGCAGTAGCCATCGCGATAAAACCCCGTGAGTGGTTCGTAGCAGCAGGGCTCCAAGTCGCCTCCTAAAACATTTCTTGCCATGCGCAACACCTATGCGAACCGCTGAGGTATTTCCAGATGCAAAAAACCTCGTCGCAAGGTCGGCTGGTTACGCATAGATTTCCAAGCACCCTGCCAATGATTTTGGAACTACTCGAATGGTGCATCACACCTGCCTCTCTGCGTGCAAGAACCAGCGGACTCCTCGCCGAACAAATCGCCATTCGCCACCGCTCCCTCCGTTGCCGCCGCCATTGGCAACCGCACCTCGAATCGTGCAGAGGCTTTCTTCAACGCAATCTCCCTTCAGGAAATCATGTCGCTGTTCTGGGAAGTGGACATCTTCGCGATACCGATATCCGGCATTTGAAGAAGCAGTTTCCCCGAATCAGCCTCGTGGATGTGGCGC
Organism: Terrimicrobiaceae bacterium; assembly: GCA_044369905.1. Classification (GTDB taxonomy): domain Bacteria; phylum Verrucomicrobiota; class Verrucomicrobiia; order Chthoniobacterales; family Terrimicrobiaceae; genus UBA967. The sequence continues at coordinate 1,787 of JBILWM010000141.1, forward strand.
ATCCGCTGGAAGTGCGGCTCATTGCTTTGCTTTCCAAAGGCCGGATCCGGCTCATTTCCGGGGACCTTTCTGGCGCGTTGCATCTCCGTGAACCAACCTCAGCGATATCTCTGGAAAAAGATCTCCGCAACTCGCTCGAAGATGCCGACACGCTGGTCTCCTCCTGCCTGCTCACCCAACTCGCCTTGCCATCTTCGAAGCGCTGGAGCGGGCGTTTTTCCGAGTGTGAGATTTCACGCGCCGCACATCGAATTAGACAGGTTCACCTCGACCTTTTGAGAAATGCCAAACGAGCGGTTCTCATAACCGACTCGGCTCAGCGCTATGGCAATGACGACTGGGTTCCATTGCTACCCGGTCTTGATTTGCCTTCGCCCTCTGAAAAGTGGATCTGGGATATTGCCCCCGCAGAGGAGCATGAACTCAAGGGCCTCGGGGCCGAGCAGCGACTTGTGGAAGCGTCGGTTTTTTAAGCATCATTTGCATTAGAAACTCACGAAATTCTTTGCCCATTCGTGTCGAAACAATAGGATGCCGAGACATGGCAAATCGTCGCATTCTCAAGATCGGCTCCCATACCATTGGCGGGCGTGAATTGCTTTTCATTCTCGGTCCATGCGTGATCGAGAGCCCGGCTTTCACGCGTCGGATGGGGCGCAAAATCAAAGCCATTTGTGAAGGCGAAGGCGTTCGCTTCGTCTTCAAAGCCTCCTACGACAAGGCAAATCGGACTTCCAACAAATCCTTCAGAGGCACATCGGTTCAGGAGGGATGCGAATTGCTCTCGGAAATCGGTGCCGATTTGGGCGTGCCGGTGACGACGGATATCCACTCGCCTGAGGAAGCCGAAATTGCAGGGCGCTTTGTCGATATTCTTCAGATTCCAGCTTTTCTTTGCCGCCAGACCGATCTCATCGTCGCCGCTGCGAGGACAGGCCGCGTGGTGAATGTCAAAAAGGGTCAGTTTTTGGCTCCATGGGACATGAAAAATGTGGCGCAAAAGCTCGAGTCCGCCGGCTGCCGGAACTATATCTTCACCGAACGGGGAACGACTTTCGGCTACAACAACCTCGTTGCCGACATGCGCGCCATTCCTTGGATGCAGGAACTCGGCTGTCCCGTGGTTTTCGATGCCACACACTCTGTGCAAAGGCCCGGTGGGGCAGGGGAGACCACCGGAGGCGATGGCAAATTGGCGCCCGTTCTTGCGCGGGCCGCAGTCGCTGCCGGATGTGACGGCGTGTTTCTTGAGACTCATGAAAACCCAGCCAAGGCCCTTTCCGATGGTCCCAACCAAGTTCCGCTGCGCGAGCTTCCGCGTCTGATCAAACAATTGAAAGCCCTCCGCGATGTCGTGGCCTGATCTTTTGCGCCCTCTCGTTTTTGCGACCATTTTGAGCACTCTCCAGGCAGAGTCGAAACCTGCTCCGTCGCCATCGCCTGATGACTCCGCTGGCTTCGAACTGCCAGTTCCTGAAGGCATGCCGGTGAACGGGATCAAGGTCCCTCAATACGACGAAAACGGAAAGCGACTCATGCTTTTCGAGGCGGCCGTGGCCAAAAAAGTCAATGCGCAGCTGGTCGACATGCAGAGCCTCAAGCTCGAAGCCCTCGATGGTGACGGAAGGAAAATTTTCGTTGAACTGCCGCAGGCGGTCTTTAACCTCGAAACCCGCATCCTCACGGGTGATGACACCGCCAAAATCTACCGCGAGGATTTTGAAATCACTGGCGACAGTATCGAGTTCAACACGAAGACCCGCTTCGGAACTCTGCGCGGCAATGTAAAAATGGTTATTTCCACAGAAGAAAATTTCAAATGATCGATCACAAAGCCGGTTCACTGGCCCTTCTCTCCTTGATTTTCACTTTGACCCCACTTGCCGCTCAGGAATCCAATGCTTCCATGTCGGCCGACTCGAAGACCGGCAAGGCTCCCGGCCTCTTTAACATGGCTGGTGGCGAAAGACCAAGCGGGGCGAAAACGGAGATCACCGCAACGAGGGAATCGAGCTTCGACAGCGAAAAAAACATCGCGGAATTCACGGGTCGCGTCGTTGTGCGCGACCCGCAGTTCACGCTCACTTGCGACCGCCTCAAGGTAACTCTTGCCCAAGACAGGAAAGGTATCGCGGTCGCCGAGGCCCAGGGAAATGTCATTATTGTTCAGGAAAAATCAGACCCGAAAAGCACGGCCCAACATGCCATCGGACGAGCCGGTGAGGTTACCTACAAACCCGATTCCGGCGAGGTCGTGCTTCGAGATTGGCCATCGATACAGCAGGGCATCAATAATCAAGTCGCCACCGAGCAATCCACCGTCATGATCCTGCGCAGCAGCGGTCAATCTCGCACCATCGGTGGAAGCAAAACGATGATCACTGACACCGCCAAGCCCCAATGAGCGAAACAACGGAAAAACCGCTCCTCCACACCGAGGGTCTGGTGAAGGTCTACAACCGCAGGGCGGTGGTGAACGGGGTGGATATCAATGTCAAAAAAGGCGAGATCGTTGGGCTTCTCGGTCCGAACGGCGCAGGAAAGACGACGACTTTTTACATGATCGTCGGCCTCGTGCGCCCGAATGGTGGGAAGGTTTTCTTCCGTGGCGAAGATGTCACAGCCATGCCGATGTATCGCCGAGCCCGCCACGGAATGGGATATCTTCCCCAAGAGGAATCGATCTTCCGCAAGCTCACGGTTGAGGAAAACATTCTCGCCATACTTGAGACAACCGGACTCCCCAAAAAAGCGCGCAAGGAGCGCTGCGACGAGCTTCTGACCCGCTTCGGTATCGAGCACATCGCCAAGAATGAGGCCCTCACGCTCTCCGGCGGTGAGAAGCGGCGTCTCACCATTGCCCGCTCGCTCGTCACGAACCCCTCGCTGCTCATGCTCGACGAACCGTTCAGTGGGGTGGATCCCATCGCCGTGCATGATGTGCAACAAATCATCCAAGACCTGCGCGAACAAGGCCTCGCCATTCTCATCACCGACCACAATGTCCGTGAGACGCTCAACATCGTGGACCGCGCCTATTTGATTTTTGAGGGCCGTGTGGAGAGCCAGGGAAACAAGGAATTTCTTTTGAACGACCCGATTAGCCGCAAGCTGTATCTGGGCGAATCGTTTTCGATGTGACCGCTCCTTGCAGTGCGGGTTTGCATAAACCGACTGCCGGGTTTACCTATTCCCTCAACACGCCGCTTCTCTCCAACCGAACATGCCTTCATCCAGTAAACCGTTAAAAAAAGTAAGCCACATAACGGTTGGTCATTT
>JBILWM010000103.1:0-9321 GCA_044369905.1 Terrimicrobiaceae bacterium
TTAAATGTCCCCTTGCCGCGGCCGCCGGCGTGAACCTGGGCTTTGATGACGAGGTCTTGAGTGTTCAAGGAAGCAGCGATTTTCTCGGCTTCCTCCGGCGTTGAGGCAACTCCACCGGGGCTGTTGGCGACGCCGAACAGGTCGAGGAGTTCTTTGGCTTGGTATTCGTGGATATTCATCTGGCGGTTTGGAAAGCGCGGAGGATAGCCACTCCCTAGCCATTTCGGCAATAGTGCAGAGATTTTAAATTTCTATGCCTTGCCCACGAGGGATTCCATTTTATCCAGGGCTTTGTCCAAAGCCTTCTGCGGGTCGATCCGACCTGCCAGTCGCCTTGCTGCGTTGGTGGCGGCTGGTGTTTTTAAAAGCCTCTCCAGTTTGGTGGCGAGGTTTCGGGCTGTGATCGCGTTGCGGGACAAAATTTCTGCCACACCAAGTCGGCGCAGGCGGGCGGCGTTATCCGGTTGATCGAAGGAGTAGGGGATAACCACCGAGGGTAGCCCTGCTCTGAGTGCCTCGGCGCAGGTTCCGATCCCGCCTGCGTGCACGACGGCACAGGCATGTGGCAGGATGGAATGCAACGGGGCGTAGTTCACAGCCAATATGGACTCTGGCAGATTTTGAGGCACGGCGGCGTTCCGTCCGGTGAGAAGAATCGCCCTGCGGCCTAGTATTTGTGCGGCTTCTGCAGCGGCCTGGTAAAAGGATGGCTCGAAATGCGCGACGATCGAGCCGAGCGTGAAAACCACGGGTGGGCTGCCGGATTTTAAAAAATCCCGCACCACTTCGACATCTCCACCTTGATGATAAAACGGAAAGCCAGCCTGCAGGGTTTGTGCAGGCCAGTCGGGCTGCGGGGCCGCGAGAAAATCCGGAAACATCGCGAGCGTGCCAAACGGGGAATGCTTGGCGTCGAAGATGGGATTTGCTCCTGCGGGCAGGCCCAGTGAGCGGCGGAATCGGTAATACCCGCCGGCCCACATGCGTCCCTCAATTCGTCCAAAACAGTATGCCAAGCGGTGCAGCCAGGGACCCAAATGCCGGAACTTGTGCAACCATGGTGCCGGTGCCAGCACACAGGGGTCGGTGGCCGAGAGCATCGAGGTCGGCGCCAGAATGACATTCAGCCATGGAATTCCTTCGTCAGCCGCCGCGATCGGCGCGGTGTAAAGCAGTTCGCCCACGACCAGCAAATCCACTCCCCGGGCTGCGCCGCACAGATCCTCATGGGTTGCGGCGACATCCGCAAAAACCATGTCCCGAAGCAAACGCCGTGGACCGCGTTTCAAGTCGAAATAATAGGCAAGCGACTCGGCATCTTCTGGAATCTCTGGACGGAGCGGATGAAATTCCACGCCGGCCCGCGCCACATTCGCCTCATAGCCGGGGGCGGCCGCCACGACGACCTCATGCCCGCGATCCCTGGCGGCACAGGCCATCGCGAGCATGGGATGCAAATCCCCAAGAGATCCGATGGATGCGAAAGCCAGTCTCATTGGACTTATCCTTTGTTCGCCGAAGGAGAAACAGCAAGGTTCGATGTGAATCACATCAATTGAGACGCAATCTCAACAATTGACGCCTCACGCGAGTCTCGTAAGGTGTTTCCGATGTTTGGTGAATTTTCCAAAGCCATTTTGATCTTGGAGTCATGAAGCGCACGCTCGACAGCCTGTCCGTGGGAAGTTCCGCCCGCATTGAGGAAATCCTGTCCGATTGCGACCGCGCGAATCGCATGGCCACGCTGGGCTTTATTCCTGGCCGCACGGTCAAGGTGACGCGCTTCGCGCCGCTTGGCGACCCGATCTCCGTCGAAGTCGATGGTCAGGAAATTAGCCTTCGCCGGGCCGAGGCGCGCATCATTCAAGTCCACCAGATCGCCGAATGAACGAGCCGACTGAAGCTGCCCCAAAAAAGCGGCAAGGCCGCCCGCTGGTTGCCCTCGTGGGAAATCCCAACACGGGCAAATCCACTCTTTTCAACCGCCTCACCGGCCTGCGCCAGCACATTGCGAACTATCCCGGTATCACGGTGGAAAAGAAATCCGGTCTTCTTCGCGTGGGCGGCATGGATATCGATCTGCTCGATCTGCCGGGTTGCTACAGTCTCACCGCCGTCTCAAACGACGAGCGGGTGGTGATGGATGTGCTCGGAGGGCGGCGGGGTCTTCAGAAGCCGGACCTTCTGGTTTTTGTCCTTGATGCGACAAATCTCAAACGCAACCTGCTTCTTGTCTCCCAATGCGCGGAATTGGGCATTCCTGCCCTGATCGCTCTGAACCAGTGCGACGCCGCCAAGCGCAATGGCATTCGTATCCATGTCGATCTCTTGGCGCAGCGGCTTGGTGTGCCGGTGGTCGAAACCATCGCCACGCGCGGGAATGGTTTGGAGGATTTGAAAAAGGCCATCGTTTCCGCGCTGGATGCGCCTTCTGTTCTGCCGAAAATCCATTGGCCGGAATGCATTACCAACGGCTGCGGTCTTCTCCGCGCAGGACTTCAGAGCGCGGGAAGCGGCGAACTCAGCCAAGCCGAGGCGCTGCGTGTTCTTTTCGATAGCGACAGTGTTTTCACCTGTGGCGTGAGCGACAAAACCTGCGTTCGAAAGTTGCTCGATACTGCGCACAAGGAAATCCGTGAGTCGGGCCTGAATCCAGGCTCCGCCGAGGCTGTGATCCACTACCGCCACCTGGAATCGCTTCTGGAGGGCGTGGTCGAGGCCAGCGGACCAATCGCCCGTTCGCATGACTCCATCGACGCCCTCTTGCTCAACCGCGTGTGGGGAACGCTGATTTTTCTCGGTGTGATGTATGTCGTCTTCCAGAGCCTCTACTCTTGGGCTGGGCCGCTGATGGATTTGATCGATGCGGGAACATCGGGCGCGCAGGATTTTATTCGTCCGTTCCTCACAGCCACCCCGGCGCTGCAAAGCCTGCTTTGCGACGGCATCATTGCCGGAGTCGGCGGCGTGTTGATTTTTCTTCCCCAGATTTTGATCCTGTTTTTCTTCATCGCGCTGCTGGAGGACACCGGCTACATGGCCCGCGCCGCATTCCTTGTGGACAAGCTTTTCAGTTGGTGCGGGCTCAATGGACGCAGCTTCGTGCCGCTCCTTTCGAGCTACGCCTGTGCGATTCCGGGAGTGATGGCCACCCGCACGCTCAGCGATCCCAAGGCGCGTCTCACAACGATTCTCATGGCTCCGTTCATGAGCTGTTCGGCGAGGTTGCCGGTTTACATTCTGCTCATTGGAACCTTCATCGAGCCGCTCTACGGGCCGATGGTGGCGGGTGCCGTGCTTTTTGCGATGCACTTTGTCGGTCTCGCCATGGCGCTCCCGCTGGCTTGGGTGCTGAACAGGTTTTTTCTGAAAATCAAACCCCAGCCTTTCATTCTCGAGATGCCGGATTACCGCGTGCCGACGCTGAGGAATATCTTCCATCGCATGTGGGAGCGCGGTCGCGAGTTTGTGCTCCGCGCGGGCACGGTGATTCTCGCGTTTTCGATTCTCATTTGGTCCCTGCTTTATTTCCCGCGCAATCCCGAGGTGGAGAAAAAGGCCACGGAATCATTTGTTGCAAAGGCTGCGGCCAACCATTCACCGGAGGAAATCCAATCGGCTTTGGCAAATCCCGAGTCGGAACTCGCCACGGCCCTGACCCACCAGATCGATTCCGCCTACATCGAGCAAAGTTACCTCGGTCGCTTCGGCAAAGCCGTGCAACCGGTCTTCGCCCCTGCCGGATTCGACTGGAAAATCACCGTCGGCGTGCTCTCCAGCTTCCCCGCACGCGAGGTCATCATTGCCACCATGGGGATCATCTACAACCTCGGCGCCGATGTGGACGAGGGTTCCGACGATCTGCGCGCCGTCCTGCAAAAGGAAAAATGGCCATCCGGCCCGCGCGCCGGGGAGCCGGTTTACACCCTGCCCGTAGTGCTCGGAATCATGGTCTTTTTCGCGCTCTGCATGCAGTGCGGCGCGACCGTGGCCATCATAGCCCGCGAGTTGAATTGGCGCTGGGCCGCTCTATCTTTCTTTGGAATGACCACACTCGCATGGCTCAGCGCGGTTTTGATTTATCAAGTTGACAGGTTGTTTTTTTGAGATGAGTTTTCCTGACTATTTTTTAATTCCCCCAATTATTCTTGGAGCAATTGCCTTCATTTTTCGGCGGCTTTGGATGCCAAAACCCAAAGCCAAGCCGGACTGCGGCGGCGGTTGTTCATGCAAACTTTCACATTCACGCAAATGACCTTCGATCTCCGCAGCCGTCGACTCTACGGCATCCTTGACCTCGGATATGTCGCCCCCGAGGAAACAATTTCTGTTGCCACCCAAATGCTCCAGGGCGGGGTGGAAATCATGCAACTCCGCGCGAAAAACCTCCCGGTCTCCAAAATCACCGAAATCGCCTGTCCACTCGTCCCGCTCTGCAAAAGCTATAAGGTTCCGTTCATTATCAACGACCATCCTGAGGTCGTGGTCGAATCCGGCGCCGATGGACTCCACATCGGCCAGGATGACATCTGTATCGACAAAGCGCGTGAGTTGATCGGCGCAGACAAGATTGTCGGTCTCTCCACGCACAGCGTCCTGCAGGCCAAATCCGCTCTCACTGAGAAGCCAGATTACATTGGATTCGGTCCGCTCTTTTCGACGCCTACGAAGCCCGATTACACATCCATCGGCACTTCCAAGATCCGGGAGGTTCACGGCATCGTTGACCTGCCGATCTACTGCATTGGCGGCATCAAGCTCGACAACCTTCCCGAGGTCCTCAAGGCAGGGGCCCGGAGGGTGGTGATTGTGTCCGGTATTCTTCAGTCCGGGCAAATTGCGGACTACTGCAGATCCTGTATGGCGCTCCTGTAGTCACTCACCTGTTGCTATCAGGTTTCCATCTCTTCGGCGTCATCCGGTTTGAGCGCCGGGGTGCTCCGGTTTCGCGCGGCACCCCACAGCACAACTCCTACGCCAATTAGGATCAAGCAGAGGCTTGCCACGGCTGGCGTGGTGATTTTTTCACCGAGAACCGCATATCCCGCCATCATGGCCACGGCGGGAGAGACATAAAACTTCGTTGTCACCACCGAAGCCGGGAGATGGCGCAGGAGCCAGTTCATCGCCGTGAATGCGGCGAGGGAGTGAACGAACAGCAGAAAGGCAAATGCCGCCATGGTGCGGAGGGTGAAATCCTCCGGATGAATCTGCTCTGCTTCGCCAAGTCCCACACCAAAAAGTGCGAGCAGGATTCCACCGATCACCATCATCCAGGCTGCCCCCTGCACTGGAGATTCCGACGGGGGCTTGTGACGGACAAGGATGCTGCCTGCGGCAAAGAGAAAAGCCGAGAGAACCAAGAGAAGGATTCCTGTGGAATCGGTCGAGCTTCCCAGCGCCAAACGCGGAAGCACAAGCAAGGCCACTCCCGCTCCGCCAAGCAGGAGACCTAGGGACATCATCCTTGAAATCCGCTCGCCACCGGGTCGCAGTCCCTCGAGCACGGCCACCCAGAGCGGCACGGAAGCCTTGATGATCGCCGCAACGCCCGAGGGGACGCCCAGCTTTTCGCCTTGAGTGACCAGGCCCACTCCACCAACGAAAAGGAGGAACGCTCCTGCGGTCGCGCGCTTGAAGCCAGCCGCCGACAAGAGGACTCCGCCCTCTGTGATCCAACGCCAGAGCATCAGCAGCACCCCGGCGCAAAAGATATGGGACGACGCAAAGAGGAATGCCGGCAGGCTCTCGACCCCGATTTTCACCGCGAGGAAATTCAGACCGTAGCCGATGTAGACAATGCCGAACGCCACAAGAATCTGCCATAGCGCGGGCGCTTCAGTTGGCGTGTTGCCGTGGCTGGGTGTGTTTTGCGAAGCGATCATGCCCCGCCACCATGCCATTCCCGAGCCTCTTCGAAAGGCTGAATTTAAGCATCGGCGGCGTTTTTTGAAAAAGCAACGAACGCACGGTCGGCGTATGTGATCAAAAAATGACATGCCGAATCCGGCTGTTGTTTTTTGGGCAGCCGCTTGGTCGTCTCCCCTACAGAAGCAGCTTGGCACACCGATTGCTTATGGGGCTGCAACCCTTGGTCTGATCGATCAAGGACACTCAACAACTCAACACAACCATGCTCATAAAAAACAAAACATTGGCAACCCTCGCCGCAGCCATCATTGCGGCCGGTTCCTTCAGTCTGTCACCGGCATTCGCGCAGGATGCCACCACCCCCGTCGTGGAAACCACGGCCGCTCCAGCCGAGGCTGCCGCTGCCGAACCTACCGTCGAGCAGCGTCTCGCCGACTTGGAGGCGTATGTGAACAACGGAGCCAGAACGCCCGATGTCGCCTCGAAGATCGCCGGCCCCGGCCCCGGTCACAACGCATGGCAAATGACCAGCACGGCCCTCGTGTTGTTCATGACACTGCCTGGCTTGGCTCTTTTCTACGGCGGTCTCGTGAGGTCCAAGAATGTCCTCTCGGTTCTTGCCATGACGATGGGCATCGCCGGTTTGGTGACCATCCTTTGGTTCCTCTGCGGCTACAGCCTCACATTCTCGGGTGGCAACGCCTTCCTCGGCGACCTCGCCCAAGCATGTTTCAACGGCATGAAGCCCGGAAATGTGGGCGCGGGCTACTACTGGATCTCGGATTACATCTGGGCCATGTTCCAGCTCACTTTCGCGATCATCACCCCGGCCCTGATCTTTGGTGCCACGGCCGAGCGCATGAAATTCTCTGCGGTTCTTCTTTTCACGGCGATCTGGATGTTCGTCGTTTACTTCCCGCTCGCCCACATGGTTTGGGCCGTCAACGGCTTCATGTGCGGTCCTCTCAATCCTGATGCCGGAATCAAAGCCATCGACTTCGCAGGTGGAACTGTCGTTCACATGAGCTCCGGCTGGTCCGCGCTCGTTCTCTGCATCATCCTCGGGCCTCGTCTCGGCTTCGGCAAACAGCAGATGGCTCCTCACTCGATGGTGCTCTGCATGATCGGAACCGGCATGCTCTTCGTTGGCTGGTTCGGATTCAACGCGGGCTCCGCGCTTGGCGCCGATGCCATAGCCGCAAACGCTTTCACCACCACCTTCCTCTGCGCCGCCACAGCCGGATTCGTCTGGGCAGCCGTTGAATGGATCACCCGTGGCAAGCCCAGCGTTCTCGGCTTCTGCTCGGGCATCGTTGCAGGCTTGGTTGTGGTCACTCCTGCCGCAGGCTTCGTGACTCCTGCCAGCGCCATGATCATGGCGGTTGCCGCAGGCATCATCCCGTTCTTTGCGGTTGTCTACCTCAAGAAAATGCTCGGTTATGATGATGCGCTGGACACCTTCGGTGTTCACGGCGTGGGCGGCACATTGGGTGCCATTCTCACAGGCATCTTCGCCTCTGCCGAAGCCAATCCCGTGGTTGAGGGCCTCAAAGAAGGTCTGCTCATGAACCAGATCAAGGCCAGCATTCTGACCATCGTCCTCTCGGTGGTTGCCACAGCAATCATCGCCTACATTGTGAAGTTCACCATCGGCCTCCGCGCCTCAGAGGAAAAAGAGTCCGCCGGTCTCGATACATCAGAGCACGGCGAAGAGGGCTACCTCATCGACTAACGCAGCACTCATAACAAGGAGACAAAAATATGAAAAAAATCGAAGCCATCATCAAACCCTTCAAACTCGAAGAGGTCAAAGAGGCCCTTGCCGACCTCGGAATCGAAGGAATGACAGTCAGCGAAGTCAAAGGTTTCGGCCGCCAGAAGGGCCACACCGAAATCTACCGCGGTAGCGAATACACCGTGGACTTCCTGCCGAAGATCAAAATCGAGGTGGTCGTCACCGACTCGCTCCTCGAGGGCGCTCTCGCGGCCATCGTGAAGTCCGCAAAGACTGGCAAGATCGGAGACGGAAAAGTCTTCGTCTCGGCAGTCGAGGAGGCCATTCGCATCCGCACGGATGAAACAGGAGAAAAGGCCATCTAAGCGATAGTTTGGCATAGTGTGAAGCGGCGGGGGAATGTGAGCCCCCGCCGCTTTTGCTTTGCCCGCAAAACGCCATCCGGAGACGAATGCAAATGGTTTTTCAACATGACGCAAAATTTTTTTCGAACTTTGCCTTGTCCTTGCGCGTCTGTAGCGGAAAACCATCATCTACATGACTGAATCGAGTCCCTCAGAAAAAGGATACCGCATGCCGGCCGAGTGGGAACCCCACGAGGCAACTTGGATTTCCTGGCCCCAGCCCGATTGCAACAGCTTCCCGGAATCCTACGACCGCGTCATTCCAACCTTCGTGAAAATGGCGGAGGCACTGGCCGAGTCGGAGATTGTCCGGATCAATGTGAGCGGCGCGGAGCAGGAGAAGACTGTCCGCAAGCTCCTGCGCTCCTGTCCGCCGGAGCGGGTCGAGTATTTCCATATCCCCACCGACGAGCCGTGGTGCCGTGATCATGGACCCATTTTCGTGAAACGCGACAAGTCGCCGCAATTGGCGGTGCTGAATTTCGGTTTCAACGCCTGGGGATACAAACTCTCGCCTTTCGACGAGGACAATGCCGTTCCTCCCGCCGTCGCCAAGGCTCTGGGCCTGCCCGTTTTCAATTTCGAGCACTTCATCCTCGAAGGTGGATCGATCGATACCAACGGGCAGGGGACCTTGCTCACCACCGAGAGTTGCCTGCTCAATCCCAATCGCAATCCGTCCCTCGACCGCACGGCCATCGAGAAAAAACTGCGCGACAAACTCGGGGTTAAAAAAATCCTCTGGCTCGGCGATGGCATCGAGGGCGACGACACGGATGGCCATGTCGATGACATCACGCGTTTCATTGGACCCTCCACCGTCATCACCGCTGTGGAAGAGGACGAGCACGATCCAAATTTCGAGCCGCTCCAGCGCAACCTCGACCGTCTGCATACCATGCGCCTTGCGGATGGCGAACCGCTTCATGTGCTCACGCTGCCCATGCCGACACGCATCATGCGCGACGGGCAGCGCCTGCCCGCGAGCTATGCAAATTTCTACATCGCGAACTCGGTCGTTCTTTTGCCTGTCTTCAATGAGCACAACGACTCATGGGCGGTCTCCGCTTTGCACGAGGCATTCCCCGACAGGCGCATCGTTCCGATCGATTGCCGCGAACTCATCTGGGGGCTCGGCGCCTTCCATTGCCTCACCCAGCAGCAGCCTCAGACATCCTGACCACTGCACTGGCTTACGAATCGCGCTGCCGCGCGCAAGAGGGGAGCACGGTCGTCTCGACCGTGAAAGGCACTCGCGCCGCCACCTCATCGATTCCCAAACCACGCCTTGCGCCTGCACAGCCGAGACGG
>JBILWM010000121.1:0-7304 GCA_044369905.1 Terrimicrobiaceae bacterium
CCGCGCGCAAGAGGGGAGCACGGTCGTCTCGACCGTGAAAGGCACTCGCGCCGCCACCTCATCGATTCCCAAACCACGCCTTGCGCCTGCACAGCCGAGACGGTCATGCTCGCCTGAGACGCCGCTTCGCGGCTGAAAAATGGGTCAAGCCGGAGGTCGACCCTCCGAGGGTTTCGCGCTACCGCGCGACAGCCCGCTCCAGAAGGAACGAGGCGATGGCGCGCGAGGCAGAAGGTTTTTGAATCTGCACGAGATTCTTCCGCCAGGTCCGCCAGAGGGCGGCTTCATTTGCCATGGCTCCTTTGACGATATGCAGGATGTCTGCGGGGCTGTTTGATGCCAGCGCGCCAATGGCTGTTTGTTGGATGAGGGCGATGTTGCCTTCCTCCTGACCAGGCACAATATGGCTCACGACAAAGGGAATTTGGGCTGCGATCGCCTCTTGCACAGTCGCCCCGCCGGCTTTGCCTATGAAGATGTGGTGCGACCCCATGAGGTCGGGCATTTTGTCCGTCCATCCGATCAGATGCCCCCGCTTGGGCAGTCCCGCCCGCGAAAGCGCCGCATGCGCGTCCTGCCGCCGACCGGTGATGACCGTGACGCTGGCATTCGGAATTGTGGAAAGGTGATGGAGTGTTTCAAACGCCTTCTGTAGCGGGCCGCCGGGGAAAAAAAGCAGGCGCCAATTGCCATCGTGCGGCGGCGGAGCAGGGATGAATTCGTCGAATTGCAGGCCGACCGGAAAACCCAGGATGTGAATTTTTTCCTCCTCTACCCCGTCGCCGCGCAGCACCTCTGCCGTGGGTTCGTCGGCCACAATCGCCCCGTCGCACGGGTAGCGATACCATGTCTGGTTGATCATCGTGGAATCCGTGATGACCATGTAGAACGGCATAGCCACGGCCGGATCGACCCGGCGGATTCGTTGCAGGATGTAGCCGAAGACAGGGTAGGTGGAGGCAATCAGGTCCGGCTGAAACTCCCTCACCAGCGAATGCACCGCATTTGTGAGTTGCAGCAAAAGCGGAGCCATTCCCTCGATGACCTTGGGTTGGCTGAGCATCGCAAAAACCATTTTCCACAGCCTGGGGTAGTTGTTGATGGCTGCCGCGTATCCCTTCTGGATGCACCGGTTCACCACGGGATTGGTGCGCGTGTAGGGATCCACGACCAAAACCTCCACGCTGCTTCCGGCCTCGGCCTGGAGCGCATGCTGTATGTTGCGCGCAGCCGTATTGTGGCCCTCCCCCATGCTGGCGGTTAGGATCAAAATACGAACGGGTTTCTTGCTGGATGTGGTCACGCGCCCGCAATCGTCTCAAAAAAAAACATGGAATCAAGCAGGCGGAAGCGGCGTTAGACTGAAAAAAAGCGAAAGTTTTCTTTGCGTTTTTGAAAAATCACGGTTTGAATTTGCCAATCCTTCCATGCCCCTCAAAGCCATACTGATGCTGCTCGGAACAGCCGTCCTCATTGTTGGGGGGTATTTCTTTACCCTCTTCGCGATCCATGATTTCAGCCCGGATTTTCTAAAAATCAACAAGTGCGTAGAGTCCGGCGGGCGCTGGAACTACAAAACGCGGAGTTGCGAGCAGGTGTTTGAGTCGAAGAGTTCCTACGACACGGGCAGAGGGACTTCCTATCCCTGACCCATCCGCGAAATGCCCGAATGCACGGGCTTGCCTCCGGTGTGCTGTGCTGAAAGGATAGCGCGCTCGATGTTGAACCAGTTTCGTTCCGCTCAATTTCTGCTCGGGGACTTCCTATTGCCGTGGGAGATTCTCATCGGTGCGGTGGGTTTTCTCGCCGCCTGGATGCTGCTTGTTGTTTTAGAGCGCCTCGGTTGGACGCGGTATCTCTGGAATGTTCCGCTTCTTTTTATAGCACTCGCTATCCTCTTCGGTTCGGCCTTGGGTCTCTGCCTTGCTCCATGAACAAAAGCACCGCCTACATCTTAACGGCCACGGTCGTTGTCCTCGCGTTTCTGCTCTCCCTCGGGATGTGGAGCCGCTATACCACCCAGCCCTGGACGCGTGATGGCCAAGTGCGCGCCAATGTGGTCGGCATAGCCAGTCGCGTTGCCGGGCCGATTGTGAAGATTCCTATTCGCGACAACCAGCAGGTTAAAAAAGGCGACCTCCTCTTTGAAATCGATCCCTCCACCTACATCGCCACGGTGAACAATTGCGGTGCCAAGCTCCAGCAGGCCCAGGCCGCCGAGGTCCAGACCAAACAGGAACTCGACCGCCAGACCACTCTCTACCAGACCAAAGTCAACGACCTCCGCGATCTCCAGAATGCCCAGGATTCCTATGTCGCCGCCGAAGCCAACACGGCCGCAGCCCAAGCGGATCTTCAGACTGCCCAACTCAACCTCAGCTACACCAAAATCTTCGCCCCCGTCGATGGCTACCTCACAAACATGAACACCTCGGCCGGCACCTATGTCTACGCCGGCGAGCAACTCCTCGCACTCGTCGACGCCAGCTCATTCTGGATCGCCGCCTACTTTATGGAAACCCAACTCCACCACCTTCAGGATGGAGGCAAGGCATCGATTACCTTTATCGGCCGCAACAATGAACCCTTCGACGGCGTCATCGAAAGTGTCGCCTGGGGCATTTTTGATCCCGATGGCTCCACCGTGGATCTCCTTCCCAAAGTGAGCCAGACCATCGACTGGGTCCGGCTTCCGAATCGTTTTCCCGTCCGCATCAATGTCACGGGAACGCCACCCATCCCGCTTCGCATTGGTCAAACTGTATCAGTCTCCACATCCCACTGACGGATCTGCGGAGCGTAAAAGCGAAACGGGCGCGATTTCCATCGCGCCCGTTCTTTGAATCCAATTTTGGACTGGCTCGCTTTTAGTAGCGGTAGTGCTCGGGCTTGTAGGGGCCTTCGGACGGCACGCCGAGGTATTCGGCTTGGCTCTTGGTGAGCTTTGTGAGGACGACGCCGATTTTTTCCAGGTGCAGGCGGGCGACTTCCTCGTCGAGCTTCTTGGGCAGGCGATAGACGGTGTTTTTGTATTTGTCCTTGTTCTGCCAGAGGTCGATTTGGGCGAGCGTTTGGTTAGTGAAGGAGTTGGACATCACGAAGCTTGGGTGGCCTGTGGCGCAACCGAGGTTCACGAGGCGACCGTCGGCGAGCATGTAGATGCTCTTCTTGCCGCCGGGCAGGAAGTAGCGGTCGTATTGCGGCTTGATCGTTTCGCAGCGGATGCCTTTGTGTTTCTTGAGTTCCTCGACTTGGATTTCGTTGTCGAAGTGTCCGATGTTACAGACGATCGCTTGGTCTTTCATCGCGAGCATGTGCTGGAGCGTGATGATATCTTTGTTGCCGGTGGTGGTGACATAAATGTCGCCGACGCCGAGCGTGCTTTCGATGGTGTTGACCTCGAAGCCCTCCATGGCGGCTTGCAGGGCGTTGATGGGGTCGATTTCGGTGACGACCACGCGGGCGCCGTAGGCGCGGAGCGAGTGGGCGCTGCCTTTGCCCACATCGCCGTAGCCGCAAACGACGGCGACTTTGCCAGCGATCATAACATCGGTCGCACGCTTGAGACCGTCGGCGAGAGACTCGCGGCAGCCGTAGAGGTTGTCGAATTTGGACTTGGTGACCGAGTCGTTCACATTGATGGCTGGAACGAGGAGTTTGCCTACCTCGGCGAGTTGGTAGAGGCGGTGGACGCCTGTCGTTGTCTCCTCGGAGACGCCTTTCCATGCCTTGGCCACCTTCGTCCAGTAGCCTGGGCGCTCCTCGGCGACGCGGCGCAGGAGCGCCTTAACGACGGAGACTTCATGGTTTTCGGCGGGTTGGTAGGCCCACTTGTCGCCTTTTTCAAGTTCGGCGCCTTTGTGGATGAGAAGGGTCACATCGCCGCCGTCATCGACCACGAGTTGTGGGCCGAGATTGCCGGGGAAGGTGATCGCTTTGAGGGTGAGTTCCCAATACTCTTCGAGGGTCTCGCCTTTCCATGCAAAGACGGGCGTGCCGGTCTCCGCGATGGCCGCAGCGGCGTGGTCTTGAGTGGAGAAAATGTTGCAGCTCGCCCAGCGCACATCGGCGCCGAGGTCAACCAGCGTCTCGATGAGAACCGCCGTCTGGATCGTCATGTGAAGCGAACCAGTCACGCGCACGCCTTTCAGCGGTTTCTGCTTGGCGTATTTTTTACGAACCGCCATTAGGCCCGGCATTTCATGCTCGGCAACGCTGATTTCCTTGCGTCCCCAGTCGGCGAGCGCGATGTCAGAGACAATATAATCTGCGCCCTTCGGGGTAGCTGCGGCATATTTTGCGAGGTTGGCAGTCGCGGCGGTGAGTTCGGCCAGAACTGCGGCGGCGGATGCTTTTGATTTGGAAGCGGGTTTTGTAGGCATAAGAGTTTTAAGTTTTAAGAATTAAGTTTTAAGTGGTTTTGGTTCGGGTGTTGTTGGGCTTGGGTGCGGTTTTTGTTGTTTTGGTGATGGATTTGCGAAGGCCTTCAATCATTGCGGAGATTTCTTTGGATTCCGCTATGAGGGATTTGGACTTTTGGGATTCGAGGCTTTTGAGTTTGGCTGCGATGTAGAGTTGGGTTCGGAGCTCGCCGCAGGAGCCTTTTGCTATTTTCAGGAATTGAGAAAATTCCTTAACGCCTCCGCGTTCTGCTCCCTCAGCAATGTTCGATGGAATCGACAACGCCGAGCGCTCGATTTGGTTCTTCAAATTGATGAAGTCGCATGACCTGAACTCCTCGAAAATCTCAACAGCCAAGCGGCAAGCGCGCTGCCAGACTTCAAGATCTTCAAAGGATTTATAAGCCATAAGAGTTTTAAGTTTTAAGAATTAAGTTTTAAGTTGTTGTGGTTCGTGTGTTGTTGGGCTTGGGTGCGGTTTTTGACTTGGAGGAGATAAACAAGGCTTCCTCAACAAGCTTGGCGCGGGAGCGCCAACTTAAAACTTAATTCTTAAAACTTAAGACTCCGCTTTTCCTTAGCGCGCCGCTTTTTTCAACGCCGCCGCTTTGTCTGTCTTCTCCCAAGTGATGTCTTTGTCTTCCTTGCCGAAGTGACCGTAGTTGGTGGTCTTGCTGTAGATCGGGCGGAGAAGGTTGAGTTGGGTGACGATGTCGGCGGGTTTGAAGGAGAAGACGGATTTGACGGCTTTCTCGATGTTTTCCTCGTTCACCTTGTGTGTGCCGAAGGTGTCGATGTGGATGCTCACGGGTTGCGGGTGGCCGATGGCGTAGGCGAATTGGACTTCGCAGCGGTCTGCGAGGCCGGCGGCAACGACATTTTTCGCGACATAGCGGCCCATGTAGGCTGCGCTGCGGTCCACTTTCGATGGGTCTTTTCCTGAGAAGGCCCCACCGCCGTGACGGCCCATGCCACCGTAAGTGTCGACGATGATTTTACGGCCGGTTAGTCCGGAGTCTCCTTGAGGGCCGCCAATGACGAAGCGGCCGGTCGGGTTGATGAGGAACTCTGTGGATGCGTCGAGGAAGTCCTTTGGAATCACCTTGCGAATGACATTTGCGATCAAAAATTTGCGGATCTCTTCGATTTCGACATCCTCGGTGTGCTGGGTCGAGATGACGACATTGGTCACGCGGACGGGCTTGCCATCTTGATAGAGAACGGAAACTTGGCTTTTCGCGTCAGGGCGGAGCCATTTCACCTTGCCGGCTTTGCGGATGGATGTGAGTTCGCGGCCGAGGCGGTGGGCGAACATGATTGGCGCTGGCATCAACTCAGGGGTCTCGTTGCAGGCGTAGCCGAACATGAGGCCTTGGTCGCCGGCTCCTTGCTCGGCGGTGGCTTTGCCTTTGGCTTTTTTGTTATCCACGCCCTGCGCGATGTCGGCGCTCTGTGCGGTGAGGAGGTTTGAAATGAAGACGCGGTCGGCGTGGAAGACATCGTCGTTGTTCGTGTAGCCGATGCCACGGATCGCCTCGCGGACGATCGAGCCAATGTTCATCACCGAATCAAGGGCGGCGCCTTTGATTTTCGGGATGGTGATTTCGCCGCCTACAACGACGGTGTTGCTTTTCACAAAGGTCTCGCAGGCGACGCGGCTGGTCTTGTCAATGCTGAGGCAGGCGTCGAGCACGGCATCAGAGATGGTGTCGCAGACTTTGTCGGGATGGCCTTCGCCAACGGATTCGGAGGAAAAAATGTAACGGCGTGACATAGGATTTAATTGGGTTTGGGTTGAGGTTAAGCTTTACGCATCTACGCATCCGAATATATTAATATGTTCGATGGCGTCAATCCTGAAATCTCTCCGTGTTTTGTCGGACCCGATCCGGCTGCGTTTGCTTTTGCTGCTCGTGGAAGAGGAGCTCACGGTCGCCGAGTTGCAGGAGATTCTTGGTCTCGCGCAGTCGCGCATTTCAACAAGCTTGGCGCAGTTGAAACGCGAGGATTTGGTGAGGGACCGCCGGGTTGGTAAAAACATATTCTACTCGGTCGGGGACGAACCCGGCAGTGCCGCTCTCGCTGTTTTGGACGCAGCACGGGCGGAATTGAAAGAAGCCGCTACCGACAAGGCGCACCTCGCCTTCACACTCAAAAAACGCAAAGACCGTGCGGCGGATTATTTCAACAAGCTGGCGGGAAAATTCGGCCGCGCCTATGTGCCCGGCCGTTCCTGGGAGGCCTTGTCCCATGGCCTTCTGCGCCTTCTCCCGCCGATGGTCATCGCGGACCTCGGTGCGGGCGAGGGGACGCTCTCGCAACTTTTGGCTCGAACAGCCAAAAAGGTCATCGCCATCGACAATTCCGAAAAGATGGTCGAATTCGGCGCATCCCTCGCGAAGGAGCATGGTTTTTCAAATCTCGAATACCGGCTCGGTGACATCGAAGATCCGCCGATCGATGCTGACTCTGTCGATGTCGCCCTTTTCAGCCAGGCATTGCACCATGCGGCCGTTCCCCAACAGGCTTTGAATGCGGCTTGCAAGATCCTCAAACCCGGCGGGCGCGTCTTGATTCTCGACTTGCTGAGCCACACGCATGAGCAAACCCGTGAACTCTACGGGCATGTCTGGCTTGGATTCTCCGAGATCGAACTCCACCGCATGCTGAAGAAGGCGGGTTTCTCCAAAATCGAATCCTCGATCGTCTCCCGCGAATCCGAGGCGCCATTTTTTCAGACATTGCTGGCGACAGGCATCAAATGACCATGCGTGCCTGCGGGCGCATCTCCGATAGTTGCAAAAAAAGCTGGACTACAATCCGATTTGAGAGCAAAGAGGGGCCATGCAATGGCCGATCAAAGTTCAGGGACGTGAAGTAGGTGAGGAAAAAGTGCGCTGGCTC
>JBILWM010000065.1:0-16071 GCA_044369905.1 Terrimicrobiaceae bacterium
TTCCACTGCATCGGGCGGAGGTGACGGATGTCTTTTACACTCCCACCGTGCCCCGACCCAATTATCCCGCGTTTATTGTGAAATCAAATACACCTGATTCCTCGTGATTATCTCGGCGCGGGACACCCCTTGGAGCTGGAGAAGCCCTGGTCATTCCTCCCCACACGCCACACGAGTGGAATACACCCAGAGGCGGTTTTATGTTGGGCATCCTCATCAAGGTCAAAGACCTGCTCGGCACAGACGCCAGCCTTCCTTATTCGCTCAAGAAAAGACAGAGACCCATAGAAAGTCCGACACTGACTTCCCATCTGCAGCAACTCATGGATTTACTGGTCCGTCCGAGCCCCACACCCTTCACGCAGGCGATTTGTTCTTCACTGCTCAAGGCTCTGATTGCTGAGACACTCGACTCGGTCTGTGTTTTTGCGAAAAAAGCGCAACCCAAAGATACCAACCAACTCCGAAAAAATCTCATCTTCGAGCGGACAAGTGCGTTCATCAAAAGTAACATCAGCCAGCCGCTCCAAGCTGAAGAACTTTCCATACAAGCAGGCATCGGCTTTCGCCAACTCACCCGCATTTTTCTGAACTTATGCGGCGAGGCACCGCACCAATACATCTTGCGATTGCGCTTCGAGCAGGCCCGCGCGCTCATCGACAAAAACCCTCTCAAACCAATCAAGGAAATCGCCTACGAATGCGGCTTTTATTCCCCCTCGCACCTTACCACAACATTCAAGAAAAACTTTGGCATCTCGCCAAGAGCGTATGCGACGCAAATGACTCGTAGGAAATAGAAAACCTCTGGGGTTTATTTCGCCAGTCGACTTGGTGTCTTCTTTTTCTGATGAGCTGTTCCCTCGGAGATGACTCGTGTTATCAAATCGATGACTGCAGCAAGCGCAGGGCGTGGTTCGGTCGCCCCCTCTGTGAGCGTCAAGCGTGGCAACCTCAGCGGTGCAGTTTCAAACGCCCTGCGCTTGGACGGGCGAAAAGGCTGCGTTTCCTCCACCTGCAATGATTTGGCTGTCTAAGATTTGCCAAGCGTTCCGTGTTTGAATTTGGGTCAGGCGAGGACGCTGACCCTCCCATGCTACGCGATCACGCATGGGAGATCAGCCTTCAACTTGTAGACTGCGACTCGGAATGCGAAGACGCCCGCGCCACATTTCACAGCCTAAGAGCAATCTGAGCTTAGTATTACACTGTCATCCCGGCCATTTCCTTCATCGAGGCGGTGGTGAACTCGCGGTTCATGCGACCGATGAATGCGGCGGGAACACCGGCGGGACAGACGGCTTCGCAGGCGTAGTAGTTTGAGCAGTTGCCGAAGCCTTCCTTGTCCATTTGGCGAACCATGCCGAGGACGCGGCGGTCGGCTTCGGGCTTGCCTTGGGGTAGGAGTCCGAGGTGGGTGACCTTGGCGCTCACGAAGAGCATGGCGGAGCCGTTCGGGCAGGCGGCGGCGCAGGCGCCGCAGCCGATGCAGGCGGCGGCATCCATCGCTTTGTCGGCGATGGTTTTTGAAATCGGAACGGAGTTGGCATCCGGCGCGGACCCGCTGCGCTCGCTGATGTAGCCGCCGGCTTGGATGATACGGTCGAAGGCGGAGCGGTCCACCACCACATCGCGCCGCACAGGGAAGGCGTCGGCGCGGAAGGGCTCGATGGTGATGGTGTCACCATCGCGGAAATTGCGCATGTAGAGCTGGCAGGTCGTTCCACGGCCCGGGCCATGAGGAACGCCGTTGATCGTGAGCGAGCAACTGCCGCAGATGCCTTCCCGGCAGTCGGACTCGAACTGGATGGGGGGGATATCTTTTCCCGTGAGGCTATTGTTTACGATGTCGAGCATCTCGAGGAACGAGGCGTCGGCCGGGATGTTGTCAGCCGTGTAATCCTCGAGGGTTCCTTCGGAGTTGGAATCTTTTTGCCGCCAGACTTTGAGGTGGAATTTCATGGTTGCGGATTATTTGTAGCTGCGTGTGGAGGGTTTGACCTGTTCGTAAACGAGGGGTTCTTTGATGAGCGTGGAGGTATTTCCCTCGCCTTCGTATTTCCAGGCGGAAACGAAGGAGTATTGCTCGTCGTTGCGGAGCGCCTCGCCGTCGGGCGTTTGATGCTCGGTGCGGAAGTGTCCGCCGCAGGATTCGTCGCGCGTGAGGGCGTCGAGACACATGAGTTCGCCGAATTCCAGGAAATCGGCAACACGACCAGCGCGCTCGAGTTCCATGTTGATGCCATCCGCCCCGCCAATGAGCTTGAGGTCGCTCCAGAACTCCTTGCGAAGTTTTTGAATTTTTCCAATCGCCTCGGTGAGACCCTCGGCCGAGCGGGCCATGCCGCAGTAGTCCCAAATGATGAGGCCCAACTCGCGGTGGAAGCTATCGACCGGGCGCGTGCCTTTGATGTCGATGAGGCGCTGGACATGGGCCTTGGTTTCTTTGAGTGCCTGCTCAAACGCAGGGTGGTTGGTATCGACTTTCTTGCCGAACTGCGTGGTGAGGTAGTTGCCGAGGGTGTAGGGAATCACGAAATAACCATCGGCGAGGCCCTGCATGAGGGCGCTGGCTCCGAGGCGGTTTGCGCCGTGATCCGAGAAATTCGCCTCCCCGAGCACATGCAGGCCGGGGATGTTGCTCATGAGGTTGTAGTCCACCCAGAGGCCACCCATCGTGTAGTGGACGGCGGGGTAGATGCGCATCGGACGCTCGTAGGCATTTTCTCCGGTGATGTTTTGATACATCTCGAAGAGGTTGCCGTAGCGTTCCTCGATGGTTTTTTGGCCAAGACGCTTGATGGCATCGGCGAAATCCAGATAGACGCCGAGTCCGCCTGGACCGACTCCCCTGCCCTCGTCGCAGGCCTCCTTGGCCGAGCGGGACGAGATGTCGCGCGGGGCGAGGTTGCCGTAGCTCGGGTATTTGCGCTCGAGGAAATAATCACGGTCGGCCTCTGGGATGGATGAGGGTTCTTTTCCGCAGTCCTCCTTGCGCTTGGGAACCCAAATACGGCCGTCGTTGCGCAGCGACTCGCTCATGAGCGTGAGCTTGGACTGGTAGTCGCCGCTCACAGGAATGCAGGTCGGGTGGATTTGAGTGAAGCAGGGATTGGCAAAGAGCGCCCCGCGTTTGTGGGCGCGGAAGGTGGCTGTGACATTGCAACCTCGAGCGTTTGTCGAGAGGTAGAAAACATTTCCGTAACCGCCAGTGCAGAGCAGGACGGCATCTGCCGCGTGGCTGGTGATTTCACCTGTATTTAGATCGCGGACGATGATTCCCTTCGCATGGCCATCGACCAACACGAGGTCGAGCATTTCCGTGCGAGGAAACATTTTCACCGACCCAAGAGCAATCTGGTGGCTGAGTCCGGCGTAAGCACCGAGAAGCAGCTGCTGACCGGTCTGCCCACGGGCATAGAAGGTGCGCGACACTTGAGCGCCGCCGAAAGAGCGGTTGTCGAGCAAGCCGCCATATTCGCGGGCGAAGGGAACGCCTTGGGCGACGCACTGGTCGATGATCGAGCTACTCACTTCTGCAAGGCGATGCACATTGGCCTCGCGGGCGCGAAAATCGCCGCCTTTGATCGTGTCGTAGAAGAGGCGGTAAACGCTGTCGCCGTCATTCTGGTAATTTTTTGCGGCGTTGATGCCACCCTGCGCGGCGATCGAGTGGGCGCGGCGGGGACTGTCTTGATAGCAGAAGCATTTCACTTTGTAGCCCTGCTCGGCCAGCGTCGCTGCGGCGGAAGCCCCGGCGAGACCGGATCCGACAATGATGAGCTCGAACTTACGCTTGTTGGCGGGGCTGACGAGCTTCGCGTTGTTTTTGTAATTGGTCCACTTCTTGTCGAGAGGACCGGCGGGGATGTTGGGGTCGAGTGTCATTGTGCGGCTCCTTTTCCAAGTCCGAGGGCGAGGATTGCTATCGGGATCGAGACATAACCAAGGAACAACAGCCAGGCGAGCGTGCGCCCGGCGAGTTCATAGTTTTTTCGAATGCGGGTGTTGGTGATACCAAGCGTTTGGAAGAGGCTGCTGAGTCCATGGCTCAGGTGGGAAGTGAGGAGGAACAGTCCGACCACATAGATGGCTACGACGGGAACATTGCTGAAGCCTTTCACGACCATTCCATAGACATTGTGGACTTGGCGTCCGTCGAGTGTCGTGGTCATGGTCTGGAACGAGGGATCCACTACCCGCGCGGTGAAATGGGCTAGGTGAAAAACCACAAAGGCCAGAACGATGATTCCGCTCAGGCGCATCGTGCGGGCGAAGACGGTTGTGCCGATGGGATTGGAAGCGATGTATTTTTTAGGGCGGGCCTTCTGGTTTTCCTTCCAGAGAAGCATCGTGAAGTAGATGTGCAGTCCCACAACGGCCAACAAGGCAAGGCGCACGGCCCAGAGGATCGGGCCAAGGCTGTGGAGCTTATCGGCATAGGAGTTCAAGGCATCCGGGCCGAGAAAAACGGTGAGATTTCCGATGAGGTGGCCGATCACAAAAAGCACCAGCAAAATGCCGGTGACGGCTACGATGGTTTTCTTTCCTATGGACGAAAAAATCCACAGGTGCGCCGGGCATGGACCGGATCGTGTGGAAGAGGCGGATGATTTAATCATGGGTTGGGTGCGACTGATTACTACTACGCCCGCCGCTGTGAAGTCGATGCAAACCTCGTGCAAACGGAATGGGGAACCCACCCCATGAACTGATGGCGCGCGAAGCGTGAAAAATGTGCGGTTGATGGCTCCCCTTGTGAGCCGCATTCAATCGAGACGGCAATATGGGGCTACCACCAACCGCATGGAGACCCTAACTGATCAGGTGGGGCTCTTCGATGGGGTGAAACCCCACACACCTCGACTGGGGGGCAGTCTTCTTAGATCATAGAGAGTCCATTTTTGCTGCCAATGTGGCTCTTTATAAAGGGAGCGTCGAAGGGATTGGATCAAAGATTGACGCGGTTTGAAGGCTGGATTTAGTGTTGAAAGTGGACATGATAAACGAACCCCATCTCCATCCTCACCATTTTTCAGCACGGAGAAGCGCCTCGGCCGAAAAGTCACGGGAGGATGAACTGAGCCACCTGAAGCAGATGACTGTTGAAGAACGAATTCATAGTGCCCTCGGGATGAAGGAGCGTTTCTCATGGCTTAAACCTTTCAGCGATCGCAGAGCGTGAAGAATCCTGAATCCCTCATCGCAGCTGCGGAGAGGGTGGTTTCGATCTTGGGAAGGCATCAGATCGATGCGGTAGTCATAGGCGCGGTGGCCCTTGCCGCGTATCACTATGTGCGCCACACCGAGGATGTGGATTTCGGAGTGAATGCCGATCTTTCTCAATTGAGGGGACTTTGCGCTTCGTTGACCCAATCAGGTTTTTCGGTCGAACTCCGCGAGCCGGATAGTATGGATCCGCTTGGTGGAGTCATTGACGTGCGCGGCGCATTTGGATTGCTGCAAATCATCAGTTTCGCCGATCGCTTTCCTGCGGTGATCGACGATGCCATAAGGGCATCCACCCTCCATGTGCGCAAAGGGAGTCCGCTCAAGCTTGTCCCGTTGCCACACTTGATTGCGCTCAAGCTTTATGCGGGGGGATACAAATCGAAAGCCGACATTGTCGAAATTTTAAGATGCAATCCGGACACCGATTTGGATGTCGTGCGAAGACTCTGTGCCGAATACCGATTGTCAGGGCTTGAAGAACTCATCGAAGCTGCTTTGGAAAAATAAAAAAACGCGCTGCGATTTCGGAACAAGTGCAACAGCGTCGCAAAAATGGGCGCCGATCGAGATTCTGCCTTCAATTTTTCGAGAGGCGGAAGGTGCGTATTTGGCGCCGGTGGTGATGTTTTTCCAGTCGATCCATGTAGTGATGGGTAAGCCGCCAGAGAGCATCCCTTCAAAATGGTTTCACGGCTCAAGAAATGGAACGCTTGAGCAACGGTAGCCGTGGTTTCGACAACCAAGCCTACCAGAAAAGGGCATAGAGGCAGAGAGTCAGGACGACGATACCGATACCGATGATTTTTGCGGAGCGCGAGGATTCGAGTTGAATCAAATCCGTGGTCGGCAGGACGACTGGCTTTGCCATGGGCTTGAGGAAAGTAATGGCTCCAAGAACGAGGACCACCACGCCGAAGCAGACGGCCATGCGGTTGAGGAACGCCATCTCGGGCGCCAGAAACCATTTCAACCCGCCATAGAGCGCGACATTGATCACAATACCAAGCCAACCGAGGTAGCGAGGTGCCCGGGGAACGAGAAACCCGAAGAGGTAGACGGCGAGGATGCCCGGGCTGATGAAGCCTTGAAACTCTTGGATGAAATTAAAAATGCCGCCGAATGCGGGGTTCGACAGGCTCGGGGCGATGAGGCAGGCGATGAGAACAAAGAGTAGGGTGAAGCCCCGCCCGGCGAGCACCAGGGCAGATTGCGAGGCGTTTTTGTGGACTTTGTTGTAGAGGTCCATCGTTGCGATGGTCGCGGCGGAATTCAGCATCGAAGCGAGCGATGAGACGACTGCTCCGAAGATGGCCGCGAGCACAAACCATGTGATGCCCGGCTTGAGCAATTCGCGGAGCAGCGTGGGGAAGGCGGCGTCGTAATCGTAGCCGATCAGCTTCGTGCCTTGCGGAGCGCCTGTGGTGAACAAGGCGTTGTTGGCGGCGAAGAGTTCGGTTGCGCCAGCATTGGGCGGAAGATCGATTGTTTTTCCAATGACCGAGGCGTTGTGGCGAAGGACATCCGCCGCCTTCGCTGGTTCGGTGAGTGCGAAGTTTTCCGTGAACGGATAAACGAGCCGGCTGCCGGACTGGACGGCCGAGAGGGCGCTTTCATTTTTGCGCGCGGCCTCGCTACGGAGTTCGCCGCTGAAGAGGTTGAAACAAAGGATGCCCGGGATCACGACGATGAATGGTATGAGAAGTTTGAGTGCCGCCGCGAAGACGATGCCCCGCTGGCCCTCGGCGAGGGATTTCGAGCCCAGCGTGCGTTGGACGATGTATTGGTTCAGGCCCCAGTAGAAAAAGTTTGGGATCCAGAGCCCGATGAGAAGCGCGGTCCATGGGATGCTGGGATCGCTGGCAGGACGGATCATGTGGAGTTTGCCGCCGGAGAGGTTTTCGCCCGGCATGGCCTTCGCCTCGCCATCCTTGCCGGCATTGAGGAGCTGGAACCTCTCCCAGGCTCCAGCGTTTTCGAGGTCCTGCACGGTTGCCGAGGAGTTTGCGACCTTGGTGGCGATGAGTGCGGAGGGGTCGGCTTTTTCCAGGGCGGCAAAGGCGAGCCACATCACAACCGCTCCGCCAGCAATCAGCGAGGCGCCCCAGATCAGGTCCGTCCATGCGCAGGCCTTGAGACCGCCTACAAGCACATAGATTGCGGCCGAGATTCCGATGACCCAGCAACCGACCGTGACCGAGCCGAAATCGAGGCCAAGGAGCGATTGGCCTTGGAAGAAGACCGAAACGACTTTGGCGCCGGAGTAGATGACGGATGCGGTCGGCACACCCACGAGGATGACCAAACTTGCGAGCGCCATGACGAGGCGCGAGAACGGGCCGTAGCGATACTCGAGAAACTCGGGAATCGTGTAGATGCCGCAGCGCAGGAGCTTCGGAAGAAAGACGAACGCCACAACAACAAGAGTGATGGCGGCCATCCATTCATACGAGGCGATCGCCATTCCAAGCCAATCCGCCGCCGCCCCCGACATTCCAACGAATTGCTCGGTCGAGATGTTTGCCGCGATGAGCGAGAAGCCAACGAGCCACCAGGTGAGTCCCCTCCCCGCGAGGAAATATCCGGCTGCTCCGCCGGAGTCTTGGTTATCGGCCGTTGATTTTTCGCCTTGGTAGATGCCGAGGGCCACCACGCCGATGACGAATGCGAGAAAGAGAACGATGTCCAATGTGGACATGGGATTTGGAGAGGCGCTCGAGGCTAGGAGGGGAAGGATGGGGTTGATCATAAGCTTGGGCAGATTTTGCGGGTGACCGAGCCCCCAGACCAGCCTTCTTTGTAGGTGGTGAGGATTCCAAGACCGAGTCTGTGCCGTCTTTTATCGGTGGGAGCCGGGACGGAAGTCGAGGGCGAGATCAATGGCTGGCGCGGAGTGAGTGATCGAACCAACAGAGATCAGGTGGACGCCTGTTTCGGCGATCTGGCGGACGCTTGCGAGGTTAACGCCGCCGCTGGCTTCGAGTTGGATGCTTTCGGGGCAAAGGCGGACGGCTTCACGCATGTCTTCGAGGCTCATGTTATCGAGGAGTATGACATCGACTCCTTGGAGGCGGAAAAAGCTTTGCACCTGCTGAAGGGTGTCGGCTTCGAGCTCGACGCGAACGCCGGGGTTGGCGGCGCGGGCGGCGGCGATCATTTTCTGGAGGGTTTCCAGATCGAGTCCCGCTGCGAGGTGATTGTCTTTCACCATGAACATGTCATGGAGACCAATTCTGTGGTTACGGGCTCCTCCAGCGGCGACGGCGGCTTTTTCCAAGAGACGGAGTCCCGGAGTGGTTTTGCGGGTATCGAGTATGACGGCCCTTGTGCCACGGACGGCTTCGACATAGCGCCGGGCCATGGTGGCGACACCACTGAGGCGCTGGACGAAATTCAGCGCGGTGCGTTCAGCCGTGAGAATCGAAGCCGCGTGGCCTTGAACCGTGAGGACGATGTCACCTTTTTCGAGCGCTGTGCCGTCAGGCTTTTTGATTTCCACATCGAGCGATGGATCGACGCGGTGGAAAACCTCGGCTGCGACTTGAATACCAGCCAGACAGGCGGACTCGCGGGCTACGATTTCAGCATACGCTTGGGTTTCCGGCAGGGTGAACCACTTCGCTGTGATATCCCCAGCACCTATGTCCTCCTCGAGGGCGAGGTCGATAATGTCGGGTGCGTGAGCTTTCATGTGCCCTGACGATGGGGATGGATTCAAACCGAGGCCGAAGCAGGAATGGCGGGAAGCCCCAGAAGCTGGCGCTGCCAATTCATAAGGGCAGAGGAGGAAAGATCGGCCGCCGTGGCATCCAGCGCGGCGCGCGGAGCGATGATGGAGGAATCAAGATGAAGCTCGGAGGCCACGCGGTCGCGGATTTTTTTGAGATCCTCGAAGCGGTCGAGTTGCTCGCGGGATGGACGCTTGCGGCGGACCTTTTCGATCTTTGGCCACTCCTTTTCGGGAATCTGCATGGCAAGGGCGGTGACCACTTCGAAGCTCTTGCGACGCCTGCCGTTCATGCGGGGCACGGAAAATGTGCCACCGTTGGCGACTTTTTCCGCAACGCGGAGCATGTCGTCATTACCGATGACATGGAAGGGCGGGCGGTCCCATGCGCGGGCCTCCGCATCGCGCCAGAACCAGAGAATGCGAAGAACAGCTTGGGCGCGGGGCGAGAGCGCGGAGGAACCTGTGATGCGCCAGACAGTGCTTTCATCGCGTTCCTTGATCTCTCGGGCGGAGGCGATCATGCGGTCTCGGGATTCCAGAAACCAGTCGAGTCTGCCCATGGTGCGCAGGTCGCCCTCGAGAATATCGGCAATTTCGAGGAGATACCGTGTGTCGTTGATGGCGTATTCGAGCATTTCCTGCGGGAGGGGACGAATGGCCCAGTTGGCCTTTTGGGAGGCTTTGGACAACTCGATGCCGAAGTATTCCTTCACAAGCGCGGCAAGGCCAAATGCGGTTTTTCCCACGAGGCGGGCGGCGATCATGGTGTCGAAAAGATCCACCGGCTCGAAATTCCCGGTTCGGCGGAGAAGACGAAGGTCGTAATCGGCGCCGTGAAAAACGAGGCGCCGAGAGCAAACCAAATCGTAGAGCGGCTGCAGATCAATCTCTGAGAGCGGATCGACAAGGACATGATCAGGACCGCCGCTGATTTGAATCAGGCAGACTTTTTCAAAATAGCAGTGAAGACTGTCCGCCTCGGTATCGATGGCAATGCGGTCGCAGGCCGCAAGCTTGCCAACCAAATCCTCAAGGGCTTTCGCTTCGGCGATCAAGGTTCCGCGATGAATTTTTCAGGCGGCACAAGATCTCCAGCATGGCGCGCCCGGGGTTCACGCACCTGGGTGGTGCCATCAGTAGGCACGGTGACAAATGGCCCGCCTGCGAGTGGTGCAGGTTCGGTAAAGGCGACACCGGGAAGGTCGCTGTGCTTTCCCTGGAGCGGGAAGTCTTTTCGGAGGGGGTGGTAGGGATATCCGTCCCACATGAGGATACGGCGCAGATCGGGGTGATTCGAAAATTGAATACCCATCAGATCATAGACCTCGCGCTCGTGCCAATCCGCCGTTGGCCAGATATCCGAGACGGTGGGAACGGTGCAGTCGTCCTCGCTGACAGAAATTTTGAGACGCAGGTGGACGCAGTCTTTCATCGAGTAGAGCTCGTAAACGACCTCGTAGCGGGGTTCGTTTCCAAAGTGGTCGACGCTTGAGACATCGATGAGGTAGTTGAATCCGAGCGTGTCGCGTGCGTGCAGAGAGACCTCGCGCAAGGCGGAGGCTTGAATGCGGAGCGTGCTCTCGTCGCGAAAACGGGATTGATCGATAACGGCTGCAGGGAAAGCCTCGCGCAGCTTGTTGGACATTTCTTCGGATGTCATATGTTCTCCAGCAATTCCTTTTTCTGATCAGCCAGCGAATGCTCGCCCATGATTTTTTTCTGAAGGCGCATGAGACCGTCCAACAATGCCTCCGGGCGTGGTGGACAACCAGAGATGTAGACATCCACCGGAATCAAATGGTCGATACCCTGCAGAACGGCATAGCTGCGATACATACCACCGGACGAGGCGCAGGCGCCCATGGCGATGCACCATTTCGGCTCGGGCATCTGATCCCAAATGCGCTTCACCGCGAGGGCCATTTTGTAAGTCACCGTGCCTGCGACTATCATTACATCAGCCTGGCGGGGCGAGAAACGCAGCACCTCCGCACCGAAGCGGGAGATGTCGAAGCGCGAGGACGAAGCGGCCATGAGTTCAATCGCGCAACAGGCCAGTCCCATAGGCATTGGCCAAAGAGAATTGCTGCGCATCCAGTTAATAGCGGCATCCACCTGTGTGAAGATCACATTTCCCTCAATCTTCGCATCGTAGGCAACCGGGCTGAGTGTTGTCGACATGGGCACCAAACTATTTTCATTCCGCAATTCGGCAAGCCAAATCATGAAGGAGGAGGCTTGCGCACGGGCTTGGGCGTTGCGAAATGTTTAGGCCAACCGCACTATGAAACACCATTCGCTCATTCTCCAAGCACTCGCCTTGCTCTTGGTCTGTGGGCATCCCACCGAGGCGAGGGGCGAGGAACCCCTGAGCAGGATCGCAGCAGGATCCTGTAACAGACAGGATTTGCCACAGCCACTCTGGAGCTCAATTCTCGCCTTCAAACCCGATCTATGGATTTGGCTCGGGGATAACATTTATGGAGACACGGACAGGATGGATGAAATGGAGGCGAAATGGTCCGAACAAAAAAACAATCCCGGCTACAGAGAACTCCTCGCAACCTGCCCCGTGGAAGGCATCTGGGACGACCACGACTACGGGCGCAATGACGCCGGCAGGGAATACGAATTCAAAAGGGATTCGCAGCGGCTGTTTTTGGATTTTCTTGGCGAACCGCCGGAAAGCCCGCGACGGGCACAATCCGGGATTTATGCCGCCCGGACATTCGGCCCCGAAGATCGGAGGGTTTGTTTGATTCTTTTGGATATCCGGACGCATCGAGGGGCGCCTCGAGCGGGCGGTGACATCCTTGGCGAGGAGCAATGGGCATGGCTCGAAAAAATCTGGGAATCGAGCACGGCCCAAGTGCACATCATTTGCTCAGGAAGCCAGATTCTGCCGACCGAGCACCGCCACGAAAAATGGAGCGATTATCCCGGTTCGCGGGATCGTCTTTTGAAATTGCTGGGCTCATCGCGGAAAAGCGGCGCGGTCTTGCTCAGCGGCGACCGGCATTTCGGAGAAATCTCGCGAATTGAGAGTCCACTGGGTGGACAGACATTGTATGAACTGACAACGAGTGGACTCACGCATTCCTATCGAAATTTCCGGGGTGAAAAAAACAGCCTCCGACTCGGAGAGCCTTTCGCCGAACTGAATTTCGGCACCGTGACGATCGATTGGGACAACCGTCAGATCGAACTTGCCATTCGAGATGCAGGAGGTGCGCCACGACAAACGGCCAAAGTTCCATTTTGAAATAAGGAAAATTTGTCTTGCCATTGGTTCCGTTGTGCTTGACCACTTTTGCGTATGAAACTCCTCTTCTCCAATCTTCTTGTCTTCACGCTTGCCGCATTCTCCCAAGCGGCATTTGCGCAAACCACGGAAAAGCCGGCCACTCAGCAGGCGGCAAACACGCCAGTCACAGCGCAGGCTCCCACGATGAACCTCGGAAACATTCGCGTCGTCAAAGTGGAAGGACGCGATGCTAAACTCGTAGATGCCTCGGGACAGACATCGACGCTGAAGGAAGGCGCGTTCATCAGGCAGGGCGCCAAAATTCAGACCGGCAAGGAAGCCAGCGTGATTCTCCTCTTTGACAACGGGACAACGGTGAATGTCAAACCCGAGACGGAATTCGCTATCGAGAAGTTTGCACAAGACCCATTCGATGCGAATGGCGTGGATTACCAGACATTGAAATCCGAACCATCCAGTTCCGTAACTCGTCTCAATGTTCCAGAAGGCACAATTGTCCTTGATATCGCCAAACTCAAAAAGGACTCGAGTTTCCAAATCGCAACGCCCGTGGGTTCGGCAGGTATCCGTGGAACGAGTCTTGGAGTCACCTCAAGCAAAAGCAATCAAGCCAACTTCGTTATGGTGGCTGTATCAACAGGAGTGGTCCAATTGAAGACCGCCACAGGCTCGCGTGCCGTAAGCGGTGGCCAGAGCTTCGGCATCGGAAACGCGGGCGGCTTCAGCGCCAATCCTCCCGGTGCCGCAGGATTGCAAACGGCGACCAGCCAATCCGCCGCAGCCATGAAAACCGCCGTTCCAGCCAGTCCCTTCCAAGGTGCGCCACCGCCAGCACCGGCTCCAGCAGCTCCTGGAAGTTCTCTCACCGCCGCCCAGCAGCAGACCTTGGCAGCGGCTTCGGAACAAGGCAGCGAGGCCTTGGCCGCCGCTGTGGAGCAACTGGCCAAAGCATCACCTGAAGCTGCTGCAGAAATCGCAGCGGCAGCTGCCGATGCCCTCCCGGTCGCTGCAACAAGCGTGGCTGCAGTAGCAGCAACCGTCGCGCCTGCCGCAGCGGCAGCCATTGCTGCCAATGTAGCCCAAGTCGCACCATCCGCCGCACCTCAAATCGCCTCCACTGTGGCGGCAATCGTTCCAGCTGCAGCAGTTCAAGTCGCTCAAAGCGTGGCCACAGCCGCTCCACAAGCGGCCGCAGCCGTGGCCACAGCCGTTGTAGCCGCTGTGCCAACAGCCAACGCGACAGCCATTCAAGCCGCCACACAAGCCGGCGCCCAACAGAGCACACAAACAGGAGGCGGAGCCGCAAATCAACCAATGAACACCGGTGACCAAGGCAGCTCGACGCAAGGACAAAGCCTCCCAGGGGCGGCAAGCAGCAATACCGGAGGCAGCGGCACACCACCGAGCCCCCGAGTGACCCCCGTTCCGACCCCCACACCCGCATCAAACTGAGTTTCTAAAATCCCATCGAAGCGAAGCCGTCAGTCCCCTGACGGCTTCATTCTTTGTTGAAGCAACAGATTGGGTTCAGCGGGTCACTTTCACAGGCGTCCCGAGTGGAGCATTTTCGAAGAAACGCTGGGCGGCACCGCGGGGCATGCGAATACAACCGTGCGAGGCCGGGTAGCCTGGCAGGTAACCGGCGTGCATACCGACGCCTCCGTGGATTCTCATAAAATACGGCATGGGCGCGCCACGGAATGAGGTTCCGGGCGGACGCGTGTCGCGGTTTGAGGCAACATTGGCGACCACCACCTTGCCTTCGGCGTCAACAAAGTCGCCGTAAAGGCTCGAAACATGGTTTTTGTTTTTTTGAACGATTATGAAGCTGCCTGTAGGCGTTGTGTAGCCCTCACGCCCACTCGAAATCGGGGAGCGACCGACCTCAACGCCACTTTTTAAAAATGCAGCCGACTGGGTGGTGAGATTAATCTCGATTGAAGGGTTGCCCATGATTCCATCCCCGTTCCAAACCCAGTCCTGACGCGGTTTCGGTTCGGTTTTTTTCCCGGACTGAGAGGCATAGGCGATCTGGTTGTCGTCAGTCAGATAAGCTGTCGAATAAACACCGATTCGGGAATCGCCCGCACTCCGTGAGGACGAGGAGCAACCGATCGAACACATCAAAAGAATCGCAAGCGATCCTACAATGACACCATCTGAAACATGTAGCCGTTTCATACCACTACAAACCTCGTTCAGGAGTGGTATTCCTGCAAACTCTTCACGCTATATCCGTGTTTGATCATGGCGCGAATGGCTTGAACACTGGCTCGGGCGGCGCGCAGGGTGGTCATGGTCGGCACACGGGCGGCGGTGGCAGCGCTGCGAATCGCCACTTCGTCCTCGCGGGGCACGGCACCGTTCGGAGTGTTTAAAATGAATTTCACCTGCCCGTTTTTGATCGAGTCCACGACATTCGGGCGACCTTCGCGGATTTTGAGCATGACAGGAACTTTGAGACCGTTTTTTGCGAAATAGGCTGCGGTGCCGGTGGAGGCATGGACTTTGAGCCCCAGCTCGACGAGGTCTTTGGCGATTTGGAGAGCGGCGGGTTTGTCCGAGTCCTTCACACTGATGAACACATCGCCCTTGAGCGGCAGCGCAGGCTGTGCGGACATCTGGCTCTTGGCATAGGCGATACCGAGATCGGGATCGATGCCCATGACCTCGCCGGTGGAGCGCATTTCAGGGCCAAGAATGATGTCGATGCCGGGGAATTTGATGAACGGGAAAACAGCTTCCTTAACGGAGTAGTAGGATGGGATGACCTCCTCGGTGAAGCCGAGTTCGCGGAGTGTTTTTCCAGCCATGACTTTCGCTGCGAGCTTGGCGAGCGGAACGCCGGTGGCCTTGCTCACAAACGGAGCCGTGCGGGAGGCACGGGGATTGACTTCAAGAATGTAAACGACCTCGTCCTTCACGGCGAATTGCACATTCATGAGTCCC
This sequence comes from Terrimicrobiaceae bacterium, assembly GCA_044369905.1. Lineage (GTDB taxonomy): Bacteria > Verrucomicrobiota > Verrucomicrobiia > Chthoniobacterales > Terrimicrobiaceae > UBA967. The sequence continues at coordinate 15,174 of JBILWM010000065.1, forward strand.
CTCACCTGCAACTCGATCGCCATGGCTTTGGTGGCGTTTTTGATCGTCTCGAGAACCTGTGGCGAAAGCGAGAAGCTGGGAATCACACAGGCGCTGTCTCCCGAGTGGATGCCCGCCTGCTCAATGTGCTCCATGACTCCGCCGATGACGCAGATTTCGCCATCCGAGATGCAGTCCACATCGACTTCGGTGGCGTCTTCGAGGAATCGGTCCACCAGCACAGGACGCTCGGGACTGGCTTCCACAGCGGTGCGGATGTAACGCCGCAAGTCGGCTTCGTCGTGAACGATCTCCATGGCACGGCCTCCCAAAACAAACGAGGGGCGCACGAGCACGGGATATCCAATGCGGGCGGCGACATCCACCGCCTCCTGCTCATTCGTAGCAGTTCCGCCTTGGGTCTGGCGGAGGCCGAGCTTATCGAGCATCGCGGAGAAATGTTTCCTGTCCTCAGCCATCTCGATGCTGCGGGGTTGGGTGCCGATAATGTTGCAGCCATTGGCTTCCAAGCCGGCGGCGAGGTTCAGCGGGGTCTGGCCACCGAATTGCACGATGACGGCATCCGCTTTCTCGCGCTCGTAGATGTTAAGCACATCCTCGAGGGTGAGCGGCTCGAAATAGAGTTTGTCGCTGGTGTCGTAATCCGTCGAAACGGTCTCGGGATTTGAATTCACCATGATTGTTTCCCACCCGAGTTCCTTGAGGGCGAAAGCGGCGTGAACGCAGCAGTAGTCAAACTCGATTCCTTGGCCGATGCGGTTGGGTCCACCACCAAGGATGAGCACTTTCTTTTTATCACTGGCGCGGGTTTCGTCCTCATCGCCGTAGGTCGAGTAGTAATAAGGCGTGAAGGCCTCAAACTCGGCGGCGCAGGTATCGACAAGGCGGTAGGTCGGCA
>JBILWM010000200.1:0-4748 GCA_044369905.1 Terrimicrobiaceae bacterium
CCCACAAAAACTAGTTCTTTATTTTACCGCGAGTCGATGGGTAGTGATGACGACATGCATTTATTAACTAAAAGATTTATCGTGAGAATCTCGCACAAAATAAAGTAACATTGCTTAGAATGACTTTAGAAAACTCAACATTTGCCATCACACCTATGAAAGCTATTTGGATGTTAGCGGCGATCACAGGCTTATCAGTTGGAATTACTAGCTGTGGTGCAGCTAAAGACGCAACTCAAGCCCAGACCCAAAGCAAAAAAACATCTACAGCCGTAGATGTGGCGATCGCTAAGTTTGATACTCTCCAAGCTGAGACAGAGTACACAGGCACAACTGCACCAATCAGAGAAGTGTCGGTAAAATCGCGATTGGAAGGCCGTTTGCTCGATTTAAATGTAGATGTCGGCGATCGCGTGGAAACTGGACAAGCGATCGCCCAATTGGATGATGCAGTTCTATCCGCAACTGTGCTGCAGGCTGAAGCAGAAGTTGCGGCAAGGGAAGCGGAAGTGTCGCAAGCAAGTGCTGGTGTGGGAAATGCTCGCGCCCAAGTCGAAAGAGCGAGACTGGAATATCAACAAGCACAAGCTGATGCGAATCGCTTCACCCAATTGGCTAAAGATGGAGCCGTATCTTCTCAAACTGCGGAGACTGCAATTACCCGTGCGCGATCGGCTGAGCAATCATTGCGATCGGCGGAGCAACAAGTCAGTCTTCAGCAACAAACGGTGGGAGCAAGTTCACAGAGAGTTTTAGCTCAAGAAGCGATTAGATTAAGGGAACAGGAACGTCAATCCTACACTACGATTACTGCCCCGATTAGTGGTGTTGTGCTAGAGCGAGTTAGTGAAACTGGTAATCTTCTATTTGCAGGTAACGACGTTATAAAATTAGGTGATTTTAGTCAAGTTAAGGTCATTGTGCTGATTTCGGAATTGGAAATTAGCAAAGTTCGTTTAAATCAATCAGTTAATGTTCGGTTTGATACCTTCCCCAATCAGAAGTTTACAGGAACGGTGAGACGGATCTCACCAGTGGCTGATCCTGTGGCGAGATTGATTCCTGTGGAAGTTGTAGTTCCTAATCGCGACAATAAATTGGGGAGCGGTCAATTAGCGAGAGTGCAGTTTTCAAGTAGTCAGGCTCGCCAAATTGCGATCGCGGAAATTGCTCTAGAAGCAGCAGGTCGACCGACTCAAGCACCTAAAGAGGCAAATACCACTCAAGCGAAGCCAAAAAACGATACCCAGTCTAGTGCTAATGCTACTGAAAAAGGAAAGCCGAAAACTGGCTCAGTTTTTGTGATTACGGGTGATCCGAAAGAGCCAAAAGTGGCAGCGCGGAAGGTTACTCTTGGCGATCGTCGTGATGGCAAAGTTGTGATTCTTTCTGGCTTGCAAGAAGGCGATCGCATTGTGGTTAGGAGTGGTGGCAAGTTACAGGATGGCGATTCTGTCAGGCTCAGCGTGTTATCGGAATCTTCTAAATAATTAGATCTCTTAGAGCTTTTGACTATAGGAAGTAATTCTTAAACAGTTTCTTACATCATTATTTTTAGAAGGTAAATATGAGCGACCAAAACTCGTCCAGTCCCAAGCCGACAGGATTTAGCATTAGCGCCACAGCAATTCGCCGCCACATCGGTACGCTGATGTTGACGATCGCTATTTTTGTGATGGGCGCATTTTATGTGACGCGATTACAAGTGGATTTGCTGCCATCGATTGTTTATCCCCGCATCGGTGTACAGATTGATGTTCCTGGGGTTTCTCCAGAGGTGGCTATTACCGAGGTCACTAAACCTCTAGAAGAAGCTTTAGCAATTACTGAGGGTGTGAATCAGCTTTTTTCGCGTACTCGCGAAGGACAGGTGCGAGTTGATTTGTTTTTTGATGCAGGAAGTGATGTTGATCAGGCTCTGAATGACGCAGTGGCTAGCTTTAATCGTGGGCGGAGCCGTCTACCCGATGTCGTCGAGAATGAAAGAATTTTTAAATTTGATCCGTCTCAATTTCCGATTTATGAGTTTGCGCTCACATCGCCTTCTTTGTCATTGCCAAAATTAAGAATATTTGCCGATGAAGAGTTGGGGCGTGAACTAGCGATCGTGCCTGGGGTTGCGGGTGTTGATGTAGTTGGTGGCGTAAGAGAAGAAGTACAGGTTAATCTCGATCTGCCTCGCTTACAATCAGCAGGTGTAAACGTAAATCAAGTTCTGAACGCATTGCGCGATCGCAATATTGATATTTCTGGTGGGCGGTTACGCAATGGTGCGGTGGAGCCACTGACTCGGGCGATCGGCAAGTTTAAAAATGCTCAAGAACTGGAGAATTTATCCTTTGTTGTCGGTAATCCATCGATTACAACCCCGTCTAGACAAGTCTATTTGCGCGACTTTGCGGAAATTATTGATAGTACTGAAGAACAACGGGTTTTCACAACTTTAAATGGACAGGAAGCGGTGCGGTTGTTAGTAACTAAGCAGCCCGATGCTAATACGATTGAGGTAGTCGATCGCGTCAAGGAAAAGATTGCCACACTTCAGGAAAATGGCTTAATTCCTAGTGATGCTGAACTAACAGCCACCCTTGACGAGTCAAGACTGATCAGAGCTTCGGTTGCCAACGTAGCTTGGTCAGGGATTATTGGTTCAGGCTTAGCAGCGATCGCCGTATTTTTATTTCTAGGATCGTTACGCCAGACATTAATTATCTCCCTAGCGATTCCCCTAGCGACTCTTGCGGCAGTCATCTGTATGGGTATTTTTGGCTTCTCTCTGAACCTGTTCAGTTTAGGAGGACTAGCCCTCGGTGTCGGAATTGTGGTGGATAACTCGATTGTGATGTTAGAGAACATTACCATCGGTATTGAGAAAATCCGCAAGCGCAATGGTGGTGAAGTTGGCTTTGAGGACATTATTGACCAATCACAGGCTAGCAGTGCCGAAATTGAATCAGCACTAATTGCTTCTACTAGCACCAACCTTGTCGTAATTTTTCCATTTTTACTACTGGGCGGATTTCTCTCTCTTCTATTCAATCAACTAATTCTCACCATTAGCTTTGCTGTAGCTGCTTCGATCGCGATCGCGTTAACAGTTGTACCAATGCTAGCTTCGCGACTATTAGCAATTCCTTGGTCGAGTCGTTTAAATGAATCTTGGTTCATGGTCGGATTTGAGCGTCGTTTTGCAGCAGCTACTCTGGGCTATGCAGGATTTCTCTCCAGAATTGTTCATTATCGTCTCTTGGTTGTAATTGCGTTATTTGCAATCCTTGGCGGCGGCGGCTTCCTGATGGCGCGACAACTTCCCCAAGAAATCATTCCCCAAGTCAAAACAGGTGATGTCAACGTTAATGCTCAATTCCCAGCAGGTACAACCCTTGCTCAGAATATGAAAGTAATGGAGCTAGTTGATCAAATTCTAATCAAACAGCCTGAAACAGCCTACTCATTCGCTACTATTGGCGGCGGCTCCTTTGGCAATAACGTTACTGCTAATCCTTTGCGAAGTGGTAGCACGGTTACACTCAAGCCAAATGCTGACCTGACTGGCTTTGTCAGTCGCGTGAATCGCGAAATTGCCAAGCTAAATTTGGCAGGAATCCGAATTCGGGTTAACCCTGGACAAGTGCGCGGGATCATCGTTAACAATTCCCCTGTACCCAGAACGGATATAGATGTCGTTTTGCAAGGAAATAATCCAGACCTATTGACACAAGCAGGTTTAGAAGTTCTGGGAGCCTTAGAGAAGTCAGTTAAAGGCGCAACCTTCCGTCCTGATACTGATGCTCGTCAGCCTGAAGTCCAAATCATTCCTGATTGGGAACGTCTGCAAGCGTTAGGACTATCTACGCAAGCGATCGGCTCCACTCTGCAAACGGCGATTACAGGTTCAGTTCCTACGCAATTACAACGTGGCGATCGCCTTGTTGATGTGCGTGTACAGCTTGATCCTGCGTTACGCAAAAACTCTTCGCAATTGCAGCAAGTCCCTCTCTTTGTCAGCAATAATCGCCCTGTTCGCCTCGCTGATGTGGCAACTTTGAGAGAAGGTCGCGCTCCAGGGGAAATTCAACGGATTAATCAACGTCAGGTTTACCTAATCCTCGGTAGTGTGGAGCGTGGCGCAAGTCTTAGTGACGCTCTCAAACAAACTGAACAGGCGATCGCGGAAGTTGACCTGCCCGATGGTGTCGCCGTATTACCCAGTTCTGCAAAAGCGGCTAATGACAACCTCTCTGGAGCCTTTGGAACATTGGGTTTACTTGCCTCATTCCTTGTATTTGTGGTGATGGCGGTGCAGTACAATTCACTGCTCGATCCACTTGTGATCATGCTGACAATTCCCCTTGCACTGGCTGGCGGCGTTGTGGGGCTGTATGTCACCAATAGCTCGATCAATGTGATGGTAGTAATCGGCGTAATCCTGCTGATTGGAATAGTTGTAAATAATGCGATCGTGCTAGTGGAACTGGCGAACCAGTTACGCGAGGAGCAGAAATGTAGTCGCATTCAAGCGATGTTGCAAGCTGCGCCTACCCGTTTACGTCCGATCCTCATGACTACGATTACAACTGTTGTTGGTGCATTTCCGCTAGCTCTTGGCGGCGGCGATGGTGGCGAATTTTTACAACCTCTGGGAATTGTAATTTTCTCAGGCTTAGCCCTTGCAACAATCCTGACCTTATTCCTAATTCCCTGCTCCTATGTACTTTTACATGAGTTTAGCTGGGCTAAAGTTAGTA
>JBILWM010000066.1:0-15441 GCA_044369905.1 Terrimicrobiaceae bacterium
GGTCGCCATATTCTCGCTCAAATTTTGGACCTTGTGCATCGAGAGACCCTCTCTCGCCTGGTCAGCAAATACAACGCGGAGTCCAAGGTCAGGCACTTTGGAGTTCGACAGCAGTTGATTTGCATGGCATTTGCTCAATTAACTTGGCGCAATGGGCTTCGGGATATCGAAGCGTGCCTAAATGCGAAGCCCGAAGAGCTTTATCATATGGGCTTTCGGGAACCAGTAGCCAAATCGACTTTGGCCGATGCCAATGAGACCCGCGATTGGAGACTCTGGGAGGATTTGGCAAAAAACCTGATCAACCGAGCACGAAAGCTTTATCAAGGAGAGACCTTGGGGTTGGACTTGGACAATACGATTTATGCTCTGGATTCTTCAACAATTGATCTCACGATGTCGGTGTTTCCTTGGGCAAAGTTTCGCTCAACAAAAAGCGGGATCAAACTTCACACGCTATTGGATTTAAGGGGCCCAATTCCTACTTGCATCTACATTTCCGACGCCAAACTCAGCGATGTGAACTACTTGGACGCGTTGATTTTCGAACCCGGAGCCATATACATCATGGACAGGGGATATGTCGACTGGGCAAGGCTTTATCAAATTGCAAACGCTGGTGCGTTTTTTGTCATTCGGGCCAAGGACAATCTGCGTTTTACCAGATACAAGTCCCGCCCAGTAGACAAAGCCACGGGATTGCGAAGCGACCAGATCGGGAAACTCACGATTCCCAAATCAAGGGGGGATTTCCCCACATATTTAAGGAGGGTTCACTTTTACGACGAAGAAAAGCAGAAGCATTTGGTATTCTTAACAAACAACTTGCAAATTCCGGCATTGACTGTGGCCAAGCTTTACAAAAAGCGGTGGGAAATCGAATTATTTTTCAAATGGATCAAAGGCAACTTGGAAATCAAGCACTACTACGGAACGAGTGCCAACGCGGTGAAGACGCAAATCTGGATAGCAGTATCGCTCTATTTGATGGTGGCAATCCTTCACAAAAGCCTAAAACTGCCCGGAAGCCTTCGCAATACTCTGCAGATTTTGAGCGTTCACCCGTTTGAAAAAATGCCTTTAAATGAATTGCTTATGAAAACCACTTCCCAAAAGTCAAGTGGTCGGAATTCTAATCAACTGGAGCTGTTTAACTTATAACCGGACAGTAGTGACCTGATGTCGATCTCGACCATGGAAACCTCAGTTATACCGTTGTCCTCGGCGAGGTGCTCGGGAACTACGAGGCGGAGAACAAATAGAAATGGCTACAGGATCGAAAAATCTCAGTAAACTTGAGCGCGTGCCTTTGCGTGAGGCTTGGAAGCATGAGGCGGGCGACTTCACTCCTTGGCTTGCTGAGCAGGCAAATCTTAACACACTCGCTGAAGCTTTAGGGCTGAGTGAACTGGAACTTGTCGCCACTGAGCATTGGGTTGGCGACTTCAAGTTGGACATTCTCTGCACGGATGGCGAAGACCAGGTCATCATTGAAAATCAGCTTGAGAAGACCAACCACAGTCACCTGGGCCAGATCATCGCCTACGCAGCAGGAATCGGGGCTAAGAAGGTCATCTGGATCGCTGAATCGTTCCGCCCTGAGCATTCCTCGGCGCTTCAGTTCTTGAATGACAACACCACCGAAGACCTTGCCTTTTTCGCTGTCGAGGTAGAACTCTGGCGCATTGGCGATTCTCCACTTGCGCCGAAGTTCGAGGTGGTAGTGAAGCCAAACGATTGGGTGAAGTCCGGCCGCGAGCTGGCGAAAGCCGCCTCCACTGCTTCTTCCACCAAACAGCTTCAACTCAAATTCTGGCTGGCCCTTGCAGAAAAGCTTAAAACCTCCTCGACTGGTATCCGTCCACAAAAGGCGCGTGCCCAGCATTGGTTGAATATCTCGATCGGGAGGGCGGGAGCGAAGCTCAGCGTTACCGCAAACACCCGCGAAAAGCGCCTCGGAGTGGAACTTTATTTCTGGGGAGCTGATGCGAAGCAAAACTTCACGAACCTACTCCCCCACAAAGTTGCACTTGAAACAAATCTTGGCTTTGAACTGGATTGGCAAGAGCTCCCTGATGCCCAAGCCTGCCGGGTCGCTACTTGGTATCCCAACGCATCCCTCGAGGATGAATCCCGTTGGCCGGAATATCTCGACTGGCTCTCGCAACGGATCGTCTCGATGGATCGCATCCTCAGGCCCATTCTGAAATCACTCCCATGAAAAACAACCCACCACTCGCCTTGAAGCGAATAAATCCTCGCCTGATTGAAGACCTGACGGAGGAAGCGGAAAGCTACTTTGCAAATGAGCCCTCTCCATATACTGCGAAAGACAAAGAGTTCGTTCTCGCTTATTACAACGACGCCCCAGGAGGTATTGGGGGTGGCACGCGTTGCGTCCTTTGGTTTGAAACTGCTCACGAACGCCTGGAAGTGCTTGCCAACTACCTGCTCCTCACCAATCCGGGCCCGCTTGATTTCGACTACCCCGGAGTGTCTCAAAAAATTTGCGACCTTGTTGAAGCAAATTGGAAGGGGGAATTGGAGACGCCTGCTCTGATCTCGCAGGTCAATTCCCTTACAAAACAATGCTTCCATATTGAGTGGATTGGCACCCGAAGCGAGCTTCTCAACGGCTCTGAGAATTTCCCAAAATGGTTGCGTGCCCATTGGCGATCCGCCGACCCTAAAGACGAGTCGCCCCTTAAAACCAATGAGGTCGCTCCTTTTCTTGAATACCTCTACTGCGACTACTCCATCTAACTTCTTTCCCGATTCACTGACACACCATGAAAACCGTCCGCAACGCCTGCAAACTTCAGCCAAACGCCCTTGAGATCAATGTGGGTGACCAGATCGAGCAACTCGATCAAGTCATCCGCGACACGGATACCCGCGCCTACTTTGAGAAAACCTTCATCACAGGAGGCATGAAAGATCTCCTCTCGCGTGGCATGGCTCGCCTCGCGGGCAGGTCCAGTGATGCGGTCTTTCATCTCAAGCAAGCAATGGGTGGTGGTAAAACCCACCTCATCGTGGGATTTGGCCTTCTTGCAAAATCCCCTGAGGATCGCACCGCGCTGATTGGCGAAGTTCCGCACCAAGCAAGTTTTGGAAAAGCCAAAATCGCCGCGTTCAATGGTCGCAATCGCCCTCCCGGTTTCTTCTGGGGGGAGATCGCCAAGCAACTCGGAAAACCTGAGGTTTTCCCGCCGAGCCTCGATCCCGATGAAAGCGACTGGGTGCGCTTATTCGAGGGCGAGGAGCCAATCTTGATCCTTCTCGACGAGTTGCCTCCCTATTTTCACTACTACAGCACTCAGGCCTCGGGTATGGGCACAGTGGCAGATCGCGTCACCAGCGTTTTTTCCTGCCTCCTTACGGCGGCCCAAAAGAAAAAGAATGTGTGCGTGGTAGTCTCGGATCTTGATGCGGCTTACGACACCGGAGGTAAGTTGATCCAGAGAGCTCTCGACGATGCCTCGCAAGAAATCGGGCGCGCCGAGGTGAACATCACCCCAGTGAACTTGGAGTCGAACGAGATTTACGAAATCCTTCGCAAGCGTCTTTTCATCTCCCTGCCGGATCGAAGTGAAATCGCCGAAGTGGCTTCTGTCTATGGCGAGCGCCTTGCAGAGGCAGCCAAGGCCAAATCTATCGAGCGCAGCGCGGAATCCATTGCCACGCAAATCGAGGAAACTTATCCCTTCCACCCCAGCTTCAAAAGCCTTGTGGCGCTCTTCAAGGAGAATGAAAAATTCAAGCAGACACGCGGCCTCATGGAGCTTGTCTCCCGTTTGCTCAAGTCAGTTTGGAACAGCCCGGAGGATGTTTATCTCATCGGTGCCCAGCACTTCGACATTTCGATCCCGGATGTCATGGAAAAATTGGCTGAGATTTCCGAAATGCGCGACGTCATGGCCCGTGATCTCTGGGCTTCCTCAGGCGACGCCCATGCTCAGTTGCTCGACCTTAACAAAGGCAACTCCTGTGCGACCAAAACCGCGACCCTCTTGCTCGCGTCCAGCCTCTCCACAGCCGTCAATGCGGTGAAGGGCCTCACCGAGCCTGAGTTGATCCAATGCCTCATCGACCCCACCCACAAGGCGAGCGATTTCAAGGCAGCATTGGCCGAACTCCAGAACAACGCCTGGTATCTCCACAAGTCCAGCGAGGGTCGCCACTACTTCGACCACGCGGAGAACCTCACCAAGAAACTCCAAGGCTACGCCGATAAGGCCCCGCAAAACAAAGTCGATGACCTGATTCGCTCGCGCCTCAGCGAAATGTATGCCCCCACGACCAAGGAGGCCTACGATAAGGTTCTGGCACTGCCCGAAATGGACGAGGCCGAGGCTGTGCTCAAAACCACACGCGCGCTTCTCATTATCAATCCCGACGGCAAAGCGCCGCCCGAGGTAGTGACCCGTTTTTTCGATGGCTTGGTCAATAAAAACAATCTCCTCGTCCTCACTGGTGACAAATCCACCATTGCCAGCGTGGACAAGGCCGCCCGCCATGTCTATGCCGCCGCAAAGGCCGATACGGAACTGCCAGCGAGCCATCCGCAACGGCCGGACTTGGAGGACAAGAAAACCCAATACGCCACAGACTTTCAATCTACGGTTCTAAATGTCTTCGATAAACTTCTCTTTCCGGGGCGGCAGGGTTCCGATGACAAGCTCCGCTTCAAGGCGCTCGATACCACATACCCCTCCGGTGAGCCCTACAAAGGCGAGCGGCAGGTGGTGAAGACCCTTATCTCCGATCCCATCAAGCTCTACACCGAGATTCCGGCGAACTTCGATGCCCTTCGCGCGCGTGCCGAGTCTCTGCTCTTTGGCAGCAACGACGAAGCCCGCCGCACCGACCTTCTCGACAAAATGCGCCAAGCCACCGCCATGCCTTGGCTCCCACCAAAAGGCTTCGATCTCTTGGTGCAGGAGGCCTGCAAGCGCGGTGTTTGGGAAGACCTCGGCAATGGATACATCTCCAAAAAGCCTAAGCCCAAATCTACCGCTGTGCTGGTCTATGAGGAGACCTCGCCCGACGACACCGGCGCAGTGCGTTTGAAGGTGGAGTCGCAGAGTGCCGGCCACGCCCCGCGCATCCACTTCCAAGAGGATGGAGCCGTCACCGAGTCCAGCCCGGTTCTCTCCGAGAACACGCTGGTCACCTCGGCGCTCCGCGTTCAATTCCTCGCCGTCGATCCCTCGGGCACAAGCCAGACCGGCACGCCCTATACTTGGACCAACAAGCTCACGCTACGCAGCAAGCTCGATGATGCCGATCGCACGGTGGCGCTCTTTGTCGCCCCACGCGGAACGATCCGCTACACGCTGGATGGCTCCGAGCCACGCAACGGCGAGACCTATTCGACCCCGATTCCGATCGGCGACAAGGCCATTACCATCCAAGTCTTCGCGGAATGCGAGGGCGTGGAAGAGAAACGCTCGTTCCAATTTCAAGCCAGCGGCTCCACCGAGCTGTTGATCATGCGTGAGGAACCAGCCTATCTGGTTAGCACCACACCGAAGAAGCTCGATACATCCTCCAAGACCTACGAAGGTCTGCGCATCGCCAAGGAACGCGGCATCCGCTTTGAGAATGTGATTCTCATGCTCGGCACCGCCCCGCGCGTCGTTCACCTCTCCCTCGGCGAATTCGAGGTGGACTCGGAGTTCATCGAAAAAACCCTCGCCCACCTGCAGGCGCTGCTGCCGCCGGATGCCCCGCTCGTCCTTCAGTTCAAGAAGGTTCACTGCCCCACCGGCCACGATCTGGAGCAGTTCGCGAAATCCCTCGGCATTCAGTTGGTGAACTCCGAGATCGTCCAAAAATGAACGACCATGTCGATTTCGGCGCTCCCACGGCCTTCGGAGCCCACCACTTCGTGGTCGAGATTCCAGTTGCAGCCAAGGACGCCGTCCACATTTATGAGGATTTTGGCTTCGGTGGTAGTGAGGCCCGTCGCGAAACCACCGAGTGCCGAGTGATCCTCGCCCGCGAACTCTGGGCGCGTATCCGCGATGAGGCCCGTCGCGATTTCAATGCCCGCTTAAAAACCAACAAGCTCAAGCCCGGTAGTTGGAACACGGGTCGCGTAAAGCTCGATCGCTTCCTTGGGCGCGAACTTTGCATTCTGGCCTGGGCGGCAGAATTGGCTTCGCCGGATGAATGCCCTGTAATCTGTCGAAAATGGCTCGCCCTCCGCCCCGAGGAACGCTGGTGGCTCTATGCCAAGACTGCCTCCGAAGCTGGCCTCGCGGACCAGGCCGACCGGGGCTGGCGCAAGGCGCTCTACTGCGCCCTCTCCGATGCCTCTTCTATAGCGGCCGCGCCAAAGGTGGCTCCGCGCCGCAAACAAGATACTTCCGACCTCGAACTTTTCCGCCTTCTCAACTCCGAAACCCCAGCCTGATTTACCATGTCTCTTAAACCCTTCTCATGGCGTGACCGCCCCGCTCTCATCGAACACCTTTTTCCCGTTCAGAAACTCTCAGCGGAGAGTTTCAAGGAGCAGATGGCAAATCTGGGGAAAACACTTACAGGGCTTGGCAGCTATTGGAAAGGGCGCAAACCTCTGGTTCTTAACAAAGCTTGCATTCTCGGATGTCTTTTACCGTCAAGCGGCAATGCCATACGGGATTTGGAAATCTTCGAAATGCTAATGGGAATGGACAAACTTGGGATGAGAAAGCGACTCGAGGCGGCCCTTCCGAAATCCCGAGCCGACGAGGCATTGGAAATCCTTCGTCAACCTTACGGAGAACAAGTGGACGAAGCCAAACGCGCCGAGGAGTTGGGAGATGCACTTTACGATCGAATCTGGGAACAAGTAAACGCCCACTTGGGAACTAGCGCCAATTGCATGACCGAGTTGGTGGAGGAAATGGGTGTGGCCCGATTTGGCCACCGCCCCAAGGTAGCGGATGTCTTTTGCGGAAGCGGACAAATTCCATTCGAGGCCGCTCGCATTGGTTGCGATGTTTATGCATCAGACCTGAACCCAGTTGCTTGCATGCTGACATGGGGAGCGTTTAACATAGTAGGAGCAGCACCTCAAAAGCGATTATCTCTTAAGAAAAATCAGCTTAAGCTTGCGAATGCCGTTCAAATCGAGATCGATAAACTTGGAATTGAAGAGGACGGGGCTGGTTGGAAAGCAAAATCATTTCTCTACTGTCTGGAAGTAATTTGCCCAGAATCCGGTTGGCGTGTGCCCTTGCTGCCCACACTTATTATCTCCAAAGGAGCCAATGTTCACGCTCGACTTGTGCCCGATCAGCAAAACAAGCGATACGAAATTCAAATTCTATCCGGCAGGTCGGATACAGAGATGAGCGCAGCAGCCGATGGCACGATCTCAGGCGGATGGGTAACCCATTCACCGGACGGGAAAAGCACTTATCGTGTAAAGATCGACACGATTCGCGGCGACTACACCGAAAACGGTCAAAACAAAAACAGGCTTCGCCTTTGGGAAAAAGAAGATTTTACGCCGCGCCCTGATGATATTTTCCAAGAGCGTTTGTATTGCATCCAGTGGATGAAGCAGGAGCCAAAAGGCAAAGAATTCGATCTTGAGTATCGTTCGGTGACGGAAGCGGATCTCGATCGCGAACAAGATGTCATCGCGCGTGTCCACAAGCATTTAGCAAAGTGGCAAGACAAGGGGATTATCCCTGACATGGTTATTGAGTCTGGCTACAATACAGATCAACCAATCCGCGAGCGTGGATGGACTCATTGGCATCATCTTTTTAATCCAAGGCAGTTGCTCTATTTTGCCATACTTCATGAGAATGGACCTAAATCTCCCGAGTGGTCGGGAGTTTCAGTCTTTTTTGCGAAGTCTCTTGAGTGGGGCTCTCGGTTGAGTCGTTGGAATCCCGGCTGGTCAAAGCCAGAGCAGGTTTTTTATAATCAAGCTCTTAATACATTTTACAACTATGGATGCCGTTCGTATGCATTTCTATCGGAAATCATAACAAACGATGTAAAAAGCATCGGACTGAACTCCAGTTGTTCTGTTAAAAATCACCAAGCCGAGGAAATTTCTGAAGAAAACGATCTCTTTATCACCGATCCGCCTTACGGGGACGCCGTGAAGTATGAGGAAATCACCGAGTTTTTCATTGCCTGGCTCCGTAAAAACCCTCCGCCGGAGTTTGCCAACTGGACATGGGACAGCCGTCGAGCTTTAGCCATCAAAGGCGAGGACGATGATTTTCGTCGCGGCATGATCCGGGCTTACCGCCGCATGGCTGAACTCATGCCCGACAACGGCATGCAGGTGCTGATGTTCACGCACAAGAGTGGTAACATCTGGGCCGATCTGGCGAACATCATCTGGGCCAGCGGACTCAAAGTCACGGCGGCTTGGTATGTGGTTACCGAATCGGATTCGGCACTGCGCGATGGAGCCAATGTCACCGGCACAGTTTTGCTGATTCTTCGCAGGCACCTCGGCAATGAGGCCAGTTTCCGCGATGACCTCGCATGGGAAATCGAGGCGGCGGTCAAAGAGCAAATCGAAGGGTTGGTCGGTTTGGACAACCGCGTCCGCCAGCAAGGCTCCGAGGGCCTTTACCGGGATGCTGATCTTCAAATGGCCGGCTACGCCGCCGCACTCAAGGTGCTCACAGGCTACTCGCAGATCGACGGCAAAAATATGGTCACCGAGGCCGAGGCGCCCCGTGTTAAGGGCCGCAAGTCCTTTGTCGATGAGTTGATTGATTTCGCCGTGCAAACCGCCGTCCAATTCCTCGTGCCGGTCGGTTTTGAAAAAGACGAGTGGCAGAAACTGGAGCCCGTCGAGCGGTTCTACCTCAAAATGGTCGATATCGAGCATCAGGGCCAAAAGACGCTGGATAACTATATCAACTTCTCCAAGGCTTTCCGGGTCAAGCACCACGATCAACTCCTTGCGGACAACGCCAAAGCCAACTCCGCCCGGCTAAAGCTCTCCACGGAATTTAAATCCGCGCTCATGTCCGGCGACGCCGAGATCGCAGGCACCCCCCTCCGCGCCCTCCTGTATGCGCTGTTTGAACTCTCCAAGGAAACTGACATCGAGGATGTGCTGCTGCACCTCATGGAAAACTGCCCGAACTACAACCAGAACAAGGGTATCCTCGTCAAAATGGCCGACTACATTGCCGCAAAGCGCGAAACTCTGGCGGAGACAAAGGCCTTCCAACCCCATGCCGAAGCCTCCCGCGCCCGCATCCTCGCGGAAGCCCTGCGCAACCAACGGTTGTAAAATATTTTAGATCATGAGCGAACAAGCCACTGTCTATCTCGAAACAACAATCCCGAGCTACCTCACGGCGCGCCCCTCGAGCGATCTTATCACTGCTGGTGAACAGGCTATCACGCGCGAATGGTGGGAGCAACGCCGCACGGTGTATCGATTGTTCATCTCGGAAGCTGTTGTGGAAGAAGCGAGTCGTGGAGATGTCGAGGCTTCCCGCCGGAGGCTGGAGGTGCTTAGCGGACTGGAAGCTCTCGCGATTGATGAACCTGCGATCGGTCTTGCGGAGAAACTCCTTGAGAACGGGCTCATTCCCAAAAAAGCGGCGGCGGATGCCATCCATATAGCTGTTGCCGCAAGGCATGGAGTGGATTACCTTCTGACATGGAACTGTCGGCATCTTGCAAACGCGGAAATCATCCGCCAAGTCAGCCACATTGTGGATCGGGAAGGATATTATGTTCCAATTATTTGCACCCCGAGAGAGCTTTTTGGAGAACAAGAAAATGAAGAATGAAATCGTTAACGAAGTAAGGCGGCATCGAGCCGCCATTCTGGAGTCCTTCGGCGGAGACATCGGAAAAATGATGCGCTCTATGATGGCAAGGCAAGGAAGCCGTGGGCAAAAGGTCGTTGCCTTCACAAAACAGGAACGCCAATTCGCTTCTAACGCCTACCCGCTGCGCGAAGTCGGACCGCATCTGGAACAGACCGCCACTGTGCGTTGATTGGTGCACTCGCCCGAGGGTTTCTGAAATGCCTATCAGCCGGTTTTCATCGCGCACCGAGTCGCTTGACCGGGATTTCCTGGCTAAAACCCTCAACGGTGCAAGCCGCTATCTACGGATCGCCGGATATTTCCGCAGTTCGATCTTTGAACTCGTTGGCGAGGAAATCGCCAAGATTCCCGAGGTAAAAATCGTCTGCAACTCCGAGCTTGATCTGGTTGATTTTCAAGTCGCATCCCGCCGCGACACCGAGATCAAGGAGCTCTGGAATGGCGTGGATGTCGCGTCTGAGGCTCTGCTCCAAAAGGAACGCTATCAACGCCTCGATGCCCTGCTGCGTGCTGGAAATGTCGAAATCCGCGTGGTGCCACGCGAGCGTCTTTTCTTGCACGGAAAAGCGGGCTCGATCCACTACCCGGATGGTTCGCGGCGCTCGTTCATCGGTTCGGTGAACGAATCGAAAAGCGCCTTCGCCCACAACTACGAACTCGTCTGGCAGGACGATGCGCCGGAGGCCGCAGACTGGGTGGAAGAGGAGTTCTGGGCACTCTGGAAGGATGGTGTCCCACTTCCCAAGGCGATCTTGGAGGAAATCCACCGCGTGGCCCATCGATCCGAGGTCACCGTCGAAGTCCTGAAGCCCGAAGAAATCCCGGCGGCGGCCTTGGCGGAAGCGCCCATCTATCGCGGCGGCGAGCAACTCCAGCCATGGCAGAGATCGTTTGTGACGATGTTCCTGGAACACCGCGAGCGCTACGGCAAAGCTCGCCTGCTCCTCGCGGATGAAGTGGGTGTCGGGAAAACCCTGTCGATGGCTGCCAGCGCCATGGTTGGCGCGCTTCTGGGCGACGGCCCCGTGCTGATTCTCACACCATCCACCCTGACGCTTCAGTGGCAAACCGAGCTGCTCGACAAACTGGGAATTCCAAGCGCTGTGTGGTCATCCCAACGCAAAGTGTGGCTCGGCACGGAAGGCCAGATCCTTTCACCACGCAACGAGAGTGGCTCGATCAAGAAGTGTCCTCACGCCATTGCCATCGTTTCGACTGGCCTCATCACGCACCAAAGGAAAAATGGAGCCTTCATCAAGGAGGCCGAAGACTTGTTAAAAAACCGCTATGGCACCGTGATCCTCGACGAGGCCCACAAGGCTCGTATGGGCGGTGGCCTCGCCGTAGCCGACCGCGAACCGAACAACCTGCTTGCCTTCATGCGCGAGATGGGAAGACGCACAAGGCATCTCATTCTCGGAACGGCAACACCCATCCAAACCTCCGTCTCGGAGTTGTGGGACTTGATGGGCATTCTCGGCGGCGGTGCAGATTTCGTGATCGGTGATCATCTCTCGCCTTGGCGCGTCTTGCCAGATGCCGTCGAGATCGTGACCGGCCGCCTTGCCGTGGAGGATGCGGCAACCGCTTGGAGATGGCTGTCGAACCCCCTCCCACCAGCTTCGGAGGATACGCTTTTCGCTCAAATCCGCGACAACCTCACGATCAGGCCAGACCAGCATACTTGCAGCCATGGATTCGAGGATCTCGATTATTTAGTAAAGGAGGTATGGCTGCCTACCGCAACAGACCCCAGTTTTTTCACCCGCAACAATCCGCTCCTCCGCCATGTCGTTCTGCGCAAGCGCGCCGAGCTGGAAAATGCCGGACTCCTCGAAAAGGTCGGCGTCAACACGCACCCGATGCTTTCCAAGAGCCATCTTTACCAGGCGCGCTTCACCGATCTGGGAATCCCCACCAACCGACCCTTCGAAGTGGCCTACGAGAAAGCCGAGGAATTCTGCCGCCTCCTTCAGCAGCGAACCAAAATCGGCGGGTTCATGAAGACCCTTCTTCTGCAGCGGATTTGCTCCAGTTTCGCAGCCGGCTTGGCCACCGCCCGCACGATGCTCGGCCGGGTGTTGCCGGAGGATGTCGAAGAAGAACAGCGGGACCAAATCGGCGACCATATCCTCCACGAAATGGGCCCCGGCGAAATGGCTTGCCTCAAGGAAATCGTCTCCCAACTCAGCCGCCCCGAAGCCGTCGACTCGAAGCTCGAAACCGCAAAATGGTTCCTTTCCGACTTCAAGTCCGACGGAAAGCCGTGGATCGAACACGGGTGCATTCTTTTCAGCCAATACTATGACAGTGCCCATTGGGTCGGCATGGAGTTGGCGCGGCTTTTTCCCGGCGATGTGGTGGCGGTCTATGCCGGACTCGGGAAGAGCGGTCTCTTTGCCGGAGAGCAGTTCAATACAGTCGAACGCGAAGTCATCAAAACGGCTGTGAAACGGCGCGAAATCCGCCTTGTCGTGGCCACTGACGCCGCATGCGAGGGTTTGAATCTCCAAACGCTCGGCACGCTCATCAACATAGACCTGCCTTGGAATCCCTCCCGCTTGGAACAACGCCTCGGCCGAATCCGGCGATTTGGCCAAGCCCGCAAAATGGTGGATATGCTCAATCTCGTATACAGCGAGACCCAAGACCAAAAAGTCTACCGAGTCCTCTCCGAGCGTTTGAAAGATGCCTATGACATCTTCGGTAGCATCCCAGACACCATCGAGGACGACTGGATTCAAGACGAAGAGGAAATCCGCCGACGCATGGACTCCTACATGCACGAACGCCAAAACGCTCAAAACGCATTCTCGATTCGATACCAATCCGCTGTAAATCCCGATGATAACCGATGGGAACTCTGCAGCAAGGTTCTCTCCAGGCAAGATGTCGTCACCCGGCTATCAGAACCATGGTGATCGGGCTGACACAAGCGCTCGAACTTTATAAAAAGGCGATACGATGAAGCCCCGCTGGATCAAACTCGGAAATTACAAGGTAGTAGGGTCAGTATGCGACTGGAGTTGTGAGATTGGATTGCACCATGACGAGAAAAATCAATGGTGGGCGAGGTGGCGTGGCGAGGAAGGTGCTGAGGAGATTTTCGGGCCAAGTGCGCTGCCTGAACTTTATGAAAGCCTGATCGAATGGGGCGTTGATTCGGAAGAACTCATTTCCATGATGAGTGGTTTCCGTAACTCCAAGGTGCGCGATTTTTCTGAGAGACTTAGGATTGCAGCGCTCGATGCTCCCCTCATGGATTATTGGCGACCCAACAGAAAAGTGCGCCTGGTGACTTCGTGGGCGGATAAAAGTGTCGTAGCAAGGTGCTCAGTCGATGCCGATGATTGGATCAAAGTTGCTGAGGGCGAAAAGTTGGATTTGGATGGAAGCTTTTATTCTTATGAAGGCGGCAGGTATTCAACCTACTGGCGATTTAACTCTCCGAGCAAGGGCGAGGTGGCAGTTCATTATTCTCCTCAAAATGGTGATAGCGATGGGGGTGAAGGATACATTGGTGGCATTAAGTCCCTGATCGAATCCCCCAAATGCTTCTAAATGCCGCGAAGAGGATTGATATGAAAACATGAGTTCTGAAAAAAAAGCAGCGGAAGATTTCCTCACTTCCACCCGCATTTACCTTCAAATCTCCAGAGATGAAAATTGGCCATTTGCCTACAAAAAGTTTTGCGCCGATTTAGAGCCTCAATTTCAAGTCTTATTGGCTATGGAGCCTTCCCAAGAACCAGATGTTTGGTTTGCCTTGGCTCATGGGTTTTCTAATGGCTGGGGTATCGAGCAAAATAAAACGGAGGCCGAACGATTGTTTCGCCTTGCCGCAGGAGCGGGACATTCCCAAGCCATGTGCCGACTTGCGATGATTTTACATCATCCAGATAGGAAGCAAGATTGGCATGAGGCAATTGGATGGCTGCGTCAATCTTCAAATCTTAAAAACTCATCAGCAATGACTTTTCTTGGATTTGCTTACAGGGAAGGCAAAGGCGTTCCTCAAAACTATGAACTCGCGGTGAGTTGGTTTTTAGAAGCATTTAATCATGGTGAAAAACATGCCGCTGTCCACGCAGCCAAGATTTTATGGATTCAATTAGGTAGAGATAAGGAAGCCCTTGATTGGTTTCTTGTTGCTGCAGAAAATAATGATAAAGAAAGCTATATATATCTTGGGCTAATTTACGGAGACAAACAAACACCATTTTATGACCCTGCCGAAGCTGTTAAATGGTATAAAATTGCGGTAGAAAAATCTGGTTCGGGAAGCAAAAGAAGTCTTCTGTATTTGGCTAAACATTATTACAATGGAGAGGGCGTCCCTGAATCTAAGGAAATTGCACGAACCTGGTTAATAAAACTATTTTCGCAGATAGAGGCAAAAGGAGAATTATACCGAGAAGGCATCAAACTTCTCCGGAAAATTGAGAGTGAATGAGAATAGTCACTACTGCTGGTATAAAACTTAACTCTCATCCTTATTAAACAACTCCAGAGCGGTAATCCAAGGCTCGTTCAAATCCATGCCGGTATCTTGATCGGGGGCGATGCGTTTGAATCCGGCATACATGAGGCACATGAGCTGGAGGCCGGAGAAGGATTCGCCTGGGTAGGCTGAGAGGGTGTATTTTTTCTCGGGGTTCGCGTAGTCGAGACCGCTTTCGCCAAGACGGGCGACCTCGAAGGTGATCTCCATGACACGGCGTGGAGCGAGGGAGTCGAAGCGCTTCAGGGCATCGAGGAGATGCCACACGGCGGCGGGGTATTTTTCCTGGAGAAGTTCGGGATTCGTGGGGCCGCCGCGTTCACGGATTTCCTTTTGGATCGAGGCGAGGAGTTGCTCTGCCCTCTGGAATACAGGATTGCTGCGGGCATCTCCCGGGTAGGCATCGCGCAGTAGGGATTCGAGAGCTTCGGCGGCCGTATCGAGGTGGCCTTGATTTTTCAGCAAGAGGGCTTTTCCAAATCGTGGCTCGGGGAAGTGAGGGTTGGCCTCAATCGCTGCCTCGAAATGCCGCATGGCGCTGGCCTCGTCTCCACTCTTGGCCGTTGCAGCCCCAAGGCCGTTGAGCGCGTAGGCATCGCCAGGTTTTAGATCAAGCGCCTTGGTGAAAAAGCGGATAGCAGAATCCCAATCCTGCTCGCGGGTGAAAATATTCCCCAACACGACATAGCTCCAAGCATCATCGGGAGCGAGTCGCAGGGCATCGATGAGCTGATCCTTGGCTGCCGACAAATTGCCGAGTTCATAGTGGAGCATGGCAAGGTCGCGACGGGTCACTGGCAGGGCAGGATTCGCCGCGAGGGCTTGTGTGAAGAGATCGAGTGCCTGCGGGAAGTCACCGCTCTTGGCCTTCTGAGAGGCTTGCTCAGACAACCGCTGAGCCTCGCTCATTTTTTCTGTGGCCGGTTGACGATATTCGATACGGGCTGTGCCATCAGTGATCGTGACGCGGATGTCTCCAGTGAGAAACGCAAATTGCTTGCACTACCATCCCATAGTGAGCAGAAAAACGACTACCCGGCCTGGATGATCTTGATTTCAAGCGGGTCTGCGGGTCCCGATTTTTTGAAGTGGTTTAAGGATTTCTGAGTATGCTTCCTTGTGATC
>JBILWM010000142.1:0-4577 GCA_044369905.1 Terrimicrobiaceae bacterium
TCGCGGCAAAGAGGACTTTCCTGCCTATCATGTCGCAAAATACGGTGATGTAACGATGTCCTTTGCTCACACTCATTTCATCACATCCCACACATATCGCATTGCTCCAGTCGGTTTGCGGATGAGCTGCTGCAACATGGGCTTTGAGCATGCGCCAAAGTCGCGTGTCTGTTTCCTTCACAATGCGTGACACCAAAGATTCTGCCGCAGAAATCCAACGGACTGGCATTTTGAAGTCCGCAGGCGAACCGGATGTGTATTTCACAACAGCAAAAGACGGGACCGGCTATGGAGATGGAACCGTGGTGGGCGTCGAAATCGATCCCAAACAACTAATCCTCGATGACGAGTTCCCGGATGGACGCCGCGATTTCCGTGTCAATGTTGGAAAATCAAAAAGCCTTGCAGTAAAGCTATCCCAACCCACCAGCGCGACCAACTATAGCATCGGGAAAATAACAGCCCCCGACGAAACTTATTTTAAAAAGCCAGAAAACGATTTTGTATTGGGGAATTTTTCACAACTTGTTCTTGATGCAACTGGAAAATCAGATAAGCCGATTATCCTAAAATCCTCTATAGTAGAAAAAAACAAATTATCTCATAGTGACATAAGCGATGCTGAATCGGTAAAAATCTTACAAGGCGCAATATCCTCGCCAGATTTACTCATTTTAGATCAGCCTAAAACGCATCCAAATAGATGGCATTTTGTTTTGTTCAATAGGAATTCCGAATCCGTTTTGGTGGAATTATCGGAATCAAGTGACTCCTACGATGTCATAAACTGGATGAAATTGAATCCGCGATCCCTTGCTCAAAAAATTGATAGAGCCGAAAGGGAGGGCGGCCAAGTCCTCATAACAGGGAATGACCCCCGGTCAGCAGGCCTTTCTGATCTTCCGAACGGCTCTAAACTTAAAAAAGCATTGGATTCTGTAGCCGTCAAGTTTGAACCACAAAAAAACTACTCCATAGCCAGCCAGTCGGAGATCGACCGGGTGAACCGCGCCCTCGGCGGGATGAACCGAGGCCCGGACGAGCGGCTCAAAGTCTACGAGCGGGCCAAGGCGAAATTCTCCAAGCTCATGGCTTGGAATTCAGACGAACTCGCCGCGATGGCCGACACCGGCTCCGACGACTCCCAAATCCGCCGCACGCAAATCCTGCAAGCCCTCGGCGAACTCGACGGCATTCTTTCCGTGCTGCCAGCAGAAGTGCGCGGCAGGGTGGGGGGCTACACCAAGCTCGCCGGTATCGCGCCGATGGATGTCCTCAAAGATGGCGTGAAGGTTTCCGAGGTCTCCGGCATGAACGGGGCGATCATCAGCGCATGGATGCGCGAGGGCCAAAACATCGGGCAGGCAGGCAAGCAGGTTTCCCTGCCACCGGGCTACACCGCCACCGAGAACCTCTCCACCAAGCGGGCCGACAAGGCCATCGCCGACTTCTTCCGCGACCGCATCAAGAAGATCGACACCGAACTCGAAAAGGTGCTGGTTCGCGAATACAACGAGGCGATCACCAAAGCGGTAAAGCAATCCCGCCCGAAGGCCGGTGACAACGGAGTCCGCAAATCCACACTCGGAGCCGAGACCCAGAAGTTCGCCGACATGGTCCAACGCGCCACCCTCCTCGACGACGAGGCCACGCCCAAGCGCATGGCTGAGATCGAGGCCGCGCTCACCATGCCGGATGCCACCGCCGAGGATGTCTCCGCGCTCTCCGAGGAATGGTCGATCCTCAACACCTTCGGAGACCTCGACAACCGATCCTCCGAGACGCTCGCGCAGGGACTCGACTGGCTCAAAGGACAACTCCAGATGGGCCGCGAAGCGTGGCGCATCAAGGAGCAGGCCCGCATCGATGAACAGCGTGCGCGTAACGCCGCGACCATCGAATGGCTCGGCAAAGGCACAGCCAAAAAACGCTTTGCCGACAAGGGACTCATGCAACGCATCGCCGAGGTCGGGAACAACTACCTCCTCGACCATGCCAGCTTTGAGCAGTTCGTCACCGCCATGCTCCCGCCGGAGATCGCCGCCAACTTCTCCGAGCGCCTCCGCAAGGCCGACATGGCCGCACAAGCATCCGAAATCCGCGATGGCAAAGGCATCCTCGATGCCGTCCGGGCAGGCGCAAAGGCCGCGAACATGTCCGCAGGCGATGCCATGCTCTGGCTCAAGGGAGATCAGAAAAATGCCGTCGCCTACCTTGAAGGCCGGAAGGTGAAGGACGAGCGCATCGCCATCGACCTCGCCCAAAAGATCGTCACCGGCGAGGCTGACCGCAGCAAGCTCACCGACGCCGATGTCGAGACCCTCCGCAACGAACTCGCCGCACTCCCGGCGGACACGCAAAAAGAATTCGTCACCATCAAGCGTGTCATTTTCCGTGGCGAGGATGTTAAGCTCGACATGTCCCGCGCCAAGGCCATGCAACTCCTGCTTTCGTGGAACCAACCCGATGTCCAAATCAAGATGCGGAAGGAAGGCTGGACCGATGAAAGCGCAGCCGATCTCAATGCGCTCGTCAACGACCCAGTCTCCCGCGAGGTCATGGCCTACGCCAAGGAACTCTACGGCAAAGGCGCTGGCATCGTGAACCCGGTCTACTCGCGCATGTTCGGCATGGCCATGCCACAGGTCAAAAACTACGCGCCCACCCGCTTCCTCAACGCCAAGGACTCAAAGGACATCGGCCTCGATGGATCGCCGACCGCCACCGGCACGACTCCGAGCTTTGCCAAATCCCGTGTCACGCACTCGGCCAAGATCGCACCGGAGGACGCTCTCACCGTCATGCAAGGCCACATCGCGCAGCAAGCGCATTGGGTCCACTTCGCAGAACTCGCCCGCGAATTCCGCGCACTCCTCTCCTCCCCGGAAGTCCGCGAATCCCTCAAGCAAACGCACGGAGATGCCGTATTGAAAAGCGCCGAACTCTGGGCAGACCAACTGGAGCAACGAGGCGGCAACAAGGCCCGCGAATCCGCATGGCTCAACAATGTCATCGGCACAGCCATCTCCGGCAAAGCAGTCGCCTCGCTCGGATTCAACCTCAAGACGCTCGCCATGCAGCTTGAGAACACGATCCGCTTCGGCCTCTCGCTCGACATGAAGCAGATCGCATCGGCGCTCTCCAATCCATCGACAATCGCCGAGGACATCCAAACCGTCTGGGAATCCGATGCCATCCAGAACCGACTCCAAGGAGGCGCAACCGCCGAGGCCCGCTTCCTCTTTTCGCGATACGCCGGGAAACCGAACTTCGCCGCGAAGATCGCCGAGGCATCGATGACTCCCATCAACTGGCTCGACTCCGCAGGAACCTCGATCTCCTCGGCCATCGTCTACCGGGCAAACCTTAATGACGCTCTCGCCGCAGGAATACCGGAGAACCTCGCCCAGCAAGCCGCACTCAATGCCGCCAGCGAGGCCATCTACCGCTTCGCGCAGCCGGTCAGCTTCGGCCAGAAAAGCATCATGGAAAACAACGGGAATGTTTTTGCAAAAACCTTTTTCCTTTTCATGTCCGACCCTCGCCTCAAGACCGCCATCCTCGCCGATGCCGCTCGCGGGTTGGCAACCGGGCGAGGCAATGCCAGCGAACACATCCGCCGCATCGTCGCCGTGGAACTCATGGCGCTCGTCTCGCATGTCATCTCCAGCGCATTCAAAGACACATTCTCGGATGACGACGACGAGGAAATCTGGGGCATCGGCGGCTTTGCAAAAGCCATGCTCCTCGCCCCATTCCAAGGATTCTTCTTCGCAGGATCAGTGGCCGAGGTCGCACTCTCCAAGCTCACCGGGCAAGGGTATTTCACCTCGTCGCAGAACCCGCTCCTCAACACCGCCGAGTCAGCAATCCGCGCAGGGTCAAACCTCGACGACGCCTTCAACTTCAGCGACCCAGAAGCCATGCTGAAACAATGGAACAACATCTTCCGCTCGATGGCAGTCACGCCAATGATGGCCGCGCCCGCCGTCCTGCTGAACATGATCAAGCCAGTCCTCGGCCTCTACCAGAACGCCACCACCGAAGATTGACAACTCACCTGTTTTGACTGATACCCTCAACACAACATGAAACCACTCAACTACCTCCTCGACAGGCTCAACGAGAACTCCACATGGAGAGGCGTTTTGCTGGTCGCCACGGCCCTCGGCGTGTCGCTCAGTCCGCAGCACCAAGAGGCCATCGTCGCAGCGGGCCTCGGCATTGTCGGCGCCAAAGGGGTCGGGCATTAATTTTTGATATTCGGTCGTCTGGAGGTGCGAGAACCAATCTTTCGGATGGTATGGGAGCGCCATGTCCTCGTTGGCTTCGCTAAAGCACCATGCCGAGGAGGACCTCAGCGTTCCCAATGGGTGGAAAAAATTTCATGGCTGCAAAATGAAATCTTGTGTTGAAAATCAAATAGGGGAGATTATTTTGGAGGCGTGAAATTTGTGTTGCCCGTCACGATAATCACGGGGGATTTTTTCAAGATAATCAGCGAGGATGAGGGCTGATTTTGCGTGGTCTGGGCGAGGGTTGCTTTCAAATTGAGAGCGGGGATCAGCAGCAAAGAG
>JBILWM010000143.1:0-4543 GCA_044369905.1 Terrimicrobiaceae bacterium
CGTGTTCCTACGGTCGTTCCCTTTGCTACGGCCTTCTTTCGTGCTGAATTCCTCGCGGAACCCGCCTTGGCTTTCGCTACGGTTGCTGTCACTGCTTCCGGTCATTGTTTCTAGGTTTTTTTTTTTTCCTGACTTGTTCATGCCCATGCCGGGCACACTAGCTGCTGTCTATGACTGCCGAATCGGAGGCGCCCCCCCCGGCGCTCATAGAGACGCCGCCATAGCAACCGCGCCGATCCCTCAACCCTACTGCCCTGGCCCGGTGCGAAAATTCTTGGCCAGCACTTCCTCCAACGCGATCATTGCGCCCCGCAATTCCTCACGCAAAGCCTCTGCGTGAGGTGAAGGGTCGAGTGGCGGAGTAAAAACACCCGCGCACCGTGTGGCCAGCGGCCGGGTCTTTCGGTCGTCGCCCAGCATTTCCAGCAACTCCCTCACACGGTCGCTACGCCTCCTGGCTTCTTGGATTTTTTCCATGGCCTGCGCCTCGGTGATTTTGCCTGCTGAAACGGCCAGAAGTTGACGGCAGTCGAACGCACGGCACCGCTGTGGTCGCTCTGCATAAATCCGGCAGCAATTCCCTTCATGTGCTGGGCAGGGTTGTTGAAATTGCAACTCCCCATCGCGCCGCCTTGCCCTCAGTCCCTTCGCGGCCAAGGCTCGAAGTGAATCCTCGGGTTGGACGGCCATTCCATGGAAAAGCACCCCGTTGCAGCACATGCCGCACGCAGAGCAGAGTCGTGCGGCGGATTCGGAATAGGCGGAGTCGTTCATAGGATATCAGGCGACCTTACCACGCATCTTTTTCGTTTCCGAGCGGCGGCGCTTCGATTCGACCAGCTTCGCCTTCGTGCCCCGCGAGCGCTTGGCCTTTCGCCGCCGTTCCCGAGAGGCTTCCGCCAACCGCTCCAGCTTCTTCGCCTCGGCCGCTTCATTGATTTTTTGCAGAAGCCTCCGGCGCGCGGTCTCCCGATTCATCGCCTGCGAGCGTGAATCCGAAACCGTCACACTCAACCCCGTCGGAATATGACGCAGAGTGACAGCCGTTGAAACCTTGTTCACATGCTGCCCGCCAGGCCCGCTCGAGCGAGAGAACATCTCCTCAATATCTGAGTCGCGCAGTTTTTTCATTCAGATGACTTCGTTCCTACTCGTAAAATCGTTCTTTGCAGAACTCATTTTGGGAGGGCCATCCTCCGGCATGGCCCAAATATCAAACACGGAAGCCGCAAAACTACTCCCAGACACCTCCCCGCCAAAACCGCCCGAACAACGCCCTTCGCCTGCACCGGCGTCAATCGCGCCAGATTTTTGAGGCCATGTAGAGCGGCAGGTGTCGTTTGGGGGCGTTGGATTGTTGGCCGGGGGGGACTCTGCCGCTGAGCAGAAAGGCGAGGGGAGGTTGGTATTTGGCCTGGAAGGAGGCGAGGCTTTTGGACTGCGTTGCCTGGCCGGATTTGACTTCGACGGGGATCGCGCGCCCTTCATGTTCGCAAAGGAATTCCACTTCGGCCCGGCCCTCCCGCCAACACGCCGTGTGCCAACCAAGGGCGTGGAATTCCTGCGCGACGAAATTTTCCGCATGGTAGCCTTTGTAGGAACCGTAGTCCTGCCGCAGTATGTTGCCCATGGGCAGGCGGCTGATGGCTCCCAGCAGGCCGGTGTCGAAGAGGAAGAGTTTGAAAAAATTTTCCTTCGAGTGCGCGGCAAAGGGGAGAAAGCCGCTATTGACGATCGGGTGCTGGAGCACGAGGCCCGCAGCCTGCAGCCAATCGATCGCGCCGACGATCCGCTCGTAGCCCCGCAGTCCGGGTATGGCTTCCTTGAAGGCAAACTTCGGCGCGGATCCGCTCTGGTCGCGGCTCAGCTGGGCGGGGATGTTTTGCCAAAGGCGCTCGAGGTGCATGGCGTTTTGCTTGCCGCAGTGCTTGGCCATGTCCGCGAGGTGGCTTGTCGCAAGCCGATCTTGGATTTTTCGGACCTCCGTGCAGGCGCTCCAGATATCGGCGCGCAAGGATTGGAACGCGGCAACCGCCTCGGGCATGCCCCCCACCGCGAGATACATGGTGAATTCCCTCCAAAGCAAACCATGCACGGCCTCGCCAGGAGGGTTCCTTGCAGTGAGACCTTGAAAATACGCCGCCAAGGCGGGATCAGGCCCCGCAAGCAGGAATTCCTCGAAGGTCATCGGAGCCATTTTCAGTTCCTCGACCTTGCCGACCGGATACGAGACATCGGCCAAATGCACTCCCAGCAGAGAGCCTGCCGCGCAGATCGCAAGGGATGGCATTTGCTCGGCAAAGTATTTCAGCGAGGTCAATGCACGGGGGCATTCCTGTATTTCATCAAAAACCAAAAGGTCCGACGGATCGATGGGGTGCCCCTGCACCAGGGCAAGCTCCTGCAAAATGCGGCCCGGCTCCAGCGAGCCCTTGAAGACATCTCCAAACTGGGGATTCTGTTCGAAGTTGATGATGTGGCATCTTGGAAATGCACGCCGTCCGAATTGATCCAACGCATAGGTCTTCCCAACCTGACGAGCCCCCAGAACAAGGAGGGGTTTGCGCTCCGTCCTCGTTCGCCATTGCTCCAAAGAGGATTCACTAATCCGTTTCACACGCAAAAAATACCAATTAAAATAAAAAGTGGTATCAAAAAATTACAAAAGTAAAATTTATAGACACATCTTGCCACCCAAAGACACCAGAGACAATGGCCAAAAAAGGCTTTTGATTCTTAATCGCTAGTAAAAATTATCCTATTCATAATAAGACGGTAAGCGACTTATGGAGTGCCGCGCACGGACAACCCCCGAGTCGCAAAAAGTGAAAATACGCGGACTCATTTTGGGAGGGCCATCGTCCCGCATGGCCCAAATATCAAACACGGAAGCCGCAAAACCACTCCCAGACACCTCCCCGCCAAAACCGCTCGAACAACGCCCTTCGCCTTCCCCGTCGAGCAAGATGATGCCCCCCGCAAACGCTTCATAGACACTTCCGTCAAAAAGCGATGATACTCGGTAAGACTCATTCTTCATAACCATGCGAGCCTTTCTTTTGCTGAGCACGATCCTGTGCCTTCTTTCGCCGTCAGCTGTTCAAGGCGTGACGGTTTTTTCAGAGGAGAAACTTTTGGGCCACCTCTCGGCTGGTGATCAAGATCAGGCGGAGGCTGAAGTGCTGCAGGCCATCAAGGATGGAGAGCGATCACCAAGGGCGATTTTTTGGGCGGCAGTTTTGGCCCGCTCGAGGTTTGATATTCAATCCTCCCTGCCGATGTTTGCCCAACTTTTGGCGACCCAACCGGAATCCCTCGAGGGCCGCGCCTCGGGATTCGTTCTGGGTATCGACACCGCCAAGGATATCCGCACCGAGTTGTTTTACTACAATGCTCTTGTTGCACAGACGTCTCTGGAGCCTCTAAATCCGTGCCGTTGCAGTGGCTCAGCGGCATCATGGCCCGCACGATCACAAAAGACAGCAGGCGGAGCGACATCACCTCCGAAACACGCAAGCGCACCCTCGCATGGGGTGTCGAGAGTTACTGGAAAACGCTTTCGCTCCTTGGTGTGCAGCAGGGTCCCTACCGGATCCATCAGACCTTGGCCAATCTCCTGGATGACCTTGAAGCCCACGACCACGCCCACGATCACCGCAAGATCGCGCTCACGAGAGAGCGCACAGCAATGACCCTGCATGGAATTGCAAAGACCCTCCAAGGCCTTTTTCAAAACGAGGAGGCTCTCTCCTACATAAACGAAGCAATCGCACTCGACAGCAATATAGAGAAATACCACTGGACGAAGGGCGATATCTTGCAACAACGCGGCCGCATGCCCGAGGCTATTCAGGCATGGAACGCAGCCGCCGAGTTGGCGACCACTTACAAATCTTTTTACTGGGACTTATGCTCGCGGGGATGCATGGAACTCGGCAACCTCGCCGAGGCCAAAGTCTACTCCGGCAAAGCACGCGCCCACAGCCGTCCGGATTTGGTTAAGGAATCCGAAGCCTATGAAATCCGCGATGCACGGCTTGCGGCGATCTCACCGCCTTGCGCGCGGCTCTTCCGTCCCCCGACATCAACGCTCTGAGTGGAAAATACAAGCAAACCGCCCTGATGGCGGCAGCCCAGTGCGGATTCACGCACATTATCGACGAACTCCTCAAACACGGAGCGGCATTGGACATCGTCGACCTCAACGGCGACACCGCACTGCACTATGCCTCCCAATTCCGCCAACTTCCTTGCGTGCTGCGACTCCTGGCGGCAGGCGCGAAAACAGACATCCAAGACAAATGGAAGCAGACACCTCTGACCATGGCTGCCGCCAACAAAGACCTCCGTTGTTTCCGTGCTTTGCTGCCCAAGAGCCGTCTGGACCAAGCTACCCCGCATGGAGGCACGGCCCTCCACTAGTGTGCCCGGCATGGGCATGAACAAGTCAGGAAAAAAAACCTAGAAACAATGACCGGAAGCAGTGACAGCAACCGTAGCGAAAGCCAAGGCGGGTTCCGCGAGGAATTCAGCACGAAAGAAG
>JBILWM010000144.1:0-4472 GCA_044369905.1 Terrimicrobiaceae bacterium
ACAGCGCGCTTACCACGCCAAAACCTCCACCCCATTTTTCCTGCAATCGGGTGGTCAGTTTTAATTGTCGTCAGGAGTCAGTTTTAGTTGTCGCTACACAGCTGGTGAAGGTCAGCGTGCGGCGCGTGCATGTGGCCCTTTGCTCGGCCTTCCCGCTGCAGGATGTTTTTAGAAAAGCAGCGCTTCGCTTGGAGAACTGCGCTTCTCCAAGCCCTGGGTAGAAAATTTTCCCTCGGAGTTCGTTTTGGCATCGGATCGAAAGACTCCGAAAGAAGCCTCGCGCACTTGAACAATCAGAAACACCTCACAATGCCTTGCCGAATCGAAAAAATGAGCCCGGGCAGCTGGCAAGATGGCAACGAAGCGCGAAAAACGTGTAGCAACCGATCCAAAGAGGATAATTTTGTGTCACGCTCGGCTTGCAAGCCGATTTGGTGATTTATTCGGGTTAGGTTGTAGGCCGCTGCTGTTGCAGCGGAGTTGGTGTTGATGACTACTGACATATCCTTTGTCTTTCTTTGGTGCGAAGTCCGTTTCGCCGTCGGGCTGCTTTAATTCAGTGCTCAGCCTCACTGGGTGGAGATTTTCTCCTTCCCTCAAACATCGGCATCTGGGAAGACGGGCTTGAGAATTTTCCAAGTAAATATTGTCCGACAAGCGGTTTGGATTAATAGATGACAATCGTTTCGAATGGAATGCTTGGATTGGCGCGAAATTTGCTTGCAGTAGCAGCATCTGTGCCCAAGTCTTCGCTTGAAATATGGCAGGCATGCAACAAGTCGCAAAGATGGCGCTCCAGCAATCGCTGTCGCCGCAGATGCAGCAGAGCCTGCATGTCCTGCAAGCGCCGTTGGCCGAGTTGAGGGCGCTCGTGGATACCGAGCTGCGGGCCAATCCCGCCTTGGAGGAACTCGTTCCTGAAAGAGCCACTGAAACCCAGCAGGAGCAGGCCAGCCCGCTTGAGGAGCAGTGGGGCGAATACTACACGCAGCGCTCCTCGGGCGAGACATGGACGCGCGAGGCTCTCGACAAGCGCCAGCATTTCCTCGATTCCCAAGTCCGCCCGCCCACGCTCCCCGAGCATCTTTTGGAGCAACTCCACACAGCGTCATGGCCCAAGGAGGACGCGGTTGTCGCCGTAGAAATCATTGGCAACCTGGATGACGGCGGATACCTGCGTTCGAAGGTGGATGAAATCGCCGCCGAGGTGGATTGCCTGCCGGACGAAGTCGAGCGGATCCTCGAAAAAGTGCAGGAATTCGATCCCCCGGGGATTGCTGCACGGAACCTCGCCGAGTGCCTCCTGATTCAACTCAAGAGACAGGGGCGCCAGTATTCCACTGAGACGCGCATCGTCCGCCACTATCTGGATGAACTGGGCCGCAAAAAGCTGAACGAAATCGCCAAGGCGCTGGATCTTGATCCCAAGGAAATCCAACACGCCGCCGAGTTGATCGCACGGCTCGACCCAATGCCCGGCCGCGCCTATTCGGTGGACACCAATCAGGTTGTGACGCCGGAGGTGATTGTGGAATACGACGGCGAGGACTACACGGTGAGCTTGAACAGCGACGAAATCCCCCGCTTGAGGATTTCGGATTCCTACAAGGACATGCTCGCGGGCTCCTCGAAAGAAGTCCGGGAATACCTGCGCGATAAAATACGAGGCGGAAATTTTTTCATCAAAAGCATCCAGCAGCGCCAGCAGACGATTCTGAATATCGGCCGCGAGATCGCCATGCGTCAGCGGGAATTTCTGGAGCGCGGCCCCTCGCACTTGAAGCCCATGACGATGAGCCAAGTGGCCGATGCCGTTGGCGTTCACGAAACCACTGTCAGCCGCGCGGCCGCCGGGAAGTTCATTTCCACGCCGCAGGGGATTTTCGAGATGAAGTATTTCTTCACCCACGGCTACACAAACAGCGATGGCGAGGGCGTGAGCAACGAGAGCGTGCGGCAGGCTATCGCACAGATCGTGCGCGAGGAGAACAACCGCAACCCCTACAGCGACCAGGATATCGTCAAACTCCTCTCGGACCGCGGACTTGGCGTGGCGCGGCGCACCGTCGCGAAATACCGCGAGCAACTCGGCATCCTCCCGAGCCACCTCCGCAAGGCGTTTTGATTCAGCCCCGCTTCTTGCGACTAGCCTTGGCGTAGGTCGCTTTCTTGCGAATCGGAGGCCCACCTGCGGGGGATGTTCCATTTTTGAGCTCGGTGATTTGATCCCTCAACAAGGCCGCCCGCTCGTATTCAAGGCGCGCCGCCGCATCGGCCATATCCCGCTCAAGCTCCCGGATGAGTTCGGCCGCGTCGAATCCGGCGGAATCCTCGCGCATGACGCCCTGTTCGACATCGCCACCCTTCACAATGACATGCAGACTTTCCTGCACGGCACGAACCACGCTGCGTGGAGTTATGCCGTGTTCCTTGTTGAACGCCTCCTGGCGGCTGCGGCGGTATTCGGTGATATCCAGAAGATCGCGCATGCTGCCTGTGATGGTATCCCCAAACAAAACCACCTCGCCGTTGAGGTGGCGCGCAGCCCGGCCTGCGGTCTGGATCAAACTCGTGCGGCTGCGCAAGTAGCCCTCCTTGTCGGCATCGAGGATGCAAACCAGCGAGACCTCGGGCAGGTCGAGACCCTCTCGCAGAAGATTGATGCCGACAAGAATGTCGCAGTCACCCGCGCGCAGGGTGCGAAGGATTTCCACCCGCTCGATCGTATCGATATCGCTGTGGAGATAGCGCACGCGAAGGCCGATTTCGCGGAGGTAGTCGGCGAGGTCTTCGGCCGTCTTTTTTGTGAGTGTTGTAATGAGAATCCTCTCGCCAATCTCGATGCGGCGACGGCAGAGCTCGATGGTTTCATCAATCTGGGCCTTGAGTGGACGGACTGTGATCCTCGGATCCAGAAGACCTGTTGGGCGAATGATCTGCTCGACCACAAGCTTCGCCCCGGGTGTTGTGACATCGAGTTCCTTTGCCGAGGGAGCGGCATGCTTCAGTCCAGCGGCCTTGCCACCCTCGCCGAATTTGTTTTCGGCATTGGGAATCCACGCCGTGTTGCCGACCACGCTGTTGTTGATTTCAAACCCTCCGGGAGTTGCGCTGACATAGACAAGCTGGTTCGCCGTCTCCATGAACTCGCTGAAATTCAGCGGACGGTTGTCCAGAGCACTAGGTAGCCGGAACCCATATTCCACCAACACACTCTTGCGCGAGCGATCCCCCGCATACATGCCGCCAATCTGCGGCACGGTGGCATGGGACTCGTCAATGACCAGGAGGTGATCCTTCGGCAAAAAGTCCAAAAGCGTGTAAGGGCGCGAGCCCGGCGGACGCCCTGTCAGGTGGCGAGAGTAGTTTTCAATGCCGTTGCAGAAGCCCATCTCCTGCATCATTTCGAGATCGAACTCAGTTCGCATGCGGATGCGCTGGGCCTCGATGAATTTGCTCTGGCGCTCGAACTCCGCAACCCGTTCCTCCAACTCGCCCCGGATTCCTGCCATGGCCGTCCGAAGCTTGTCATGCGGCGTCACAAATTGCTTCGCTGGAAAAAGAGTGAAGGTCGTGAGCGTGGCGCTGGCATGCCCGGTCAGCGGGTCAAACACGCTGATCCTGTCGATTTCATCGCCAAAAAATTCCACCCTCACAGCCTCGTCGTCGTTCTGCGCCGGATGAACCTCGACCACATCCCCCCGCACCCGGAATTTTCCACGCCCGAAGGCGATGTCATTCCGCTCGTAGAGCATCTCCACGATCTTCGAAAGGAATTCCTCGCGGGTGAGCCGCTGCTCGGGATGGATCGTGACGAGCATTTGCAAAAAATCCTCCGGTGAGGCGAGGCCGTAGATACAAGAGACGCTGGCCACAATGATCGTATCCCGGCGCGTCAGGAGCGAACTCACCGCCGAGAGTCTGAGTCGCTCGATCTCCTCGTTAATCGAGGAATCTTTTTCAATGTAGGTGTCCGAACGGGGAATGTAGGCCTCCGGCTGGTAGTAGTCGAAGTAGCTGACGAAATACTCCACGGCATTGTGCGGGAAGAACTGCTTGAACTCGCTGTAGAGCTGCGCAGCCAGCGTCTTGTTGTGCGACATGATGATCGTTGGGCGCTCCAGCTCCTGAATCACATTCGCCGTGGTGAATGTCTTGCCGGACCCCGTCACCCCCAGAAGCGTCTGGTGGCGGTTGCCTGCGGCAAGGGATCGAGTCAGACCGGCAATCGCCCGCGCCTGATCCCCCTGCGGACTGTATTTCGACTCCAATTCGAACACCATAGCCGACCAGTATCCCCCTCGACGCGTTGGAACGCAACATGTGCCTTGCAAAAGTCCGCGCAGGGGGCGCATCTCCGATAGTTGCAAAAAATCAGTTCCACAGGAACTCCAGGGTGTCGTTTTTGAGCGCGACGTCGATGGCGAGCATGTGAGCCAGACCACGAGGAGACCAAAACTGGCCGCGACGTT
>JBILWM010000145.1:0-4462 GCA_044369905.1 Terrimicrobiaceae bacterium
CGGCGGCGATTTCGCGGGCCTCGGCTTGGTTCAGCATGAAGGGCTTTTCGCACAGCACATGTTTGCCCGCCGCCATCGCCGTAAGCACCATCTCGCGATGCAGAAAGGGCGGCGTCGCGATGTAAACAGCCTGCACCGCCGGACTCGCCAGCAGTTCCCGGTAATCGGCGAAACTTTGCGCGCCTCCCAATGCCTCCGCTTCGGCACGGGCGGCATCCATGTTCACATCCGCCACCGCGACGCCCCGTGATTGAGTGTTTCCGGTGAATGCGGGGCGCATGATGCGTGTGATTTCGCCGGTGCCGATGATGCCGATGCCTATGGATCCGGCCGAATGTTGGTTGGTTCCAGTCATGGCGTGTGAAGCTGACGCGATTGAATGATTTCGGCAATGGACGGGGCGATCAACTTTTTGAATGATTTGATCACGCATGAAAGCACCCTTTGCATTTCGTCATTACGACCACATCCCGCGCTGCCGCGTCTGGATCGACACGGTTTTCAAAGACTTCTGCGCGCTCAATTACGCGC
Source organism: Terrimicrobiaceae bacterium (assembly GCA_044369905.1). Classification (GTDB taxonomy): domain Bacteria; phylum Verrucomicrobiota; class Verrucomicrobiia; order Chthoniobacterales; family Terrimicrobiaceae; genus UBA967. Next base: position 532 of record JBILWM010000145.1, read on the forward strand.
ACTCCGGCCAGATCCGCTGGGCGGTGGATGGGGGTGAAACCAAGGTCCTCACGGCCCCAGTCGCATGGTGGACTTGGCCCGGTCCGAGGTTTCAATACGGTAAGACCGAATCTCCCGGCTGGGATCACTACTATGTGACATTCCGGGGTCCTTGGGCGGATCAACTTCGCCGTTCGGGCTGGATGCCTTCATCGCCGGCGAAAGCTTATTGTCTCATCGAAAATGCAGAACCTTTCCGCGTCAAAATGGAGCGCCTTCAAGACGCGCTCGACCATCATGATCAAGAGCGTGCATGGCTTCTTTTGCAGGAAATGTTCCTCGAAATTCGGCAACAAAAACCGCCGGCTTCTCACGAAGGCCCATATGAAAAAAAACTGCAGAGCCTGATCTCCCGCATTCGCCGCCAACCTGCTCGCGATTGGATCGAGGCCGAGGCTGCCCGTTCCTGCGGCATCTCGCAGGTTCACTTCCGTCGGCTGTTTCGAGCGGCGACCGGGCTTCCCTTCCGCCAGTTTTGTCTCAAGGCGCGCATGGACTCTGCGGCCCGCATGCTACGCAAGACAAAGCTGCCCTTGAAGGAAATCGCCGAACGCTGTGGCATTCCGGACATTTACTACTTCAACCGTCTGTTCCGCGCACGCCATGGCATGCCTCCAGGCGCCTATGCCCGCGACGCGCGCATGCTCGGTTTGGGCGAGCAGTGAACTGAAAGACGGAATGACGGCGGGGCAGGTTCGGCGCCTCTATCCTTTCGCGCCCCCGCAAATGCTCCCCCTACTGCCAGCTCAACCCTAGAGCGGTGTCCAGCGGGCGTTGGCTTGTGAACTCGCGACAACGGCCTCGATGAAGGCCATGCCGCGAATGCCGTCTTCGATGCCGGGGTAATCGAGCGAGACGGGATCGGGGGTGGTTCCGTCAATGACGCTGGCGAGGTGGTTGGCGAAATTGCGGTATATGTTGGCGAAGGCTTCCAAGTAACCCTCGGGATGGGCTGGCGGGGTTCTGGTGGCTGCGGCGGACGCTTTGCCAAGATAGCCCATGCCGGTGCGGAGGATTTCCACAGGCCGGTCGGGCCATTTCAGGAGGAGGGTGTTTGGCTCCCGCTGATGCCACTCCAGGCCACCGGTCTCGCCGTAGATACGGATATTCAGGTTGTTCTCCTCGCCGACGGAAATCTGGGAGGCATGCAGGATTCCCTTCGCGCCGCCCTCGAAGCGGAGGAGCACATTGGCGTCGTCGTCGAGGAGGCGTCCCTCGACAAAGGCGGTGATGTCGGCCGCGAGTTCCTGGATGCGCAGGCCGGTGATGTATTCGGCCAGATTTTCGGCGTGCGTGCCGATGTCGCCGATGCAGCCTGCGGCGCCGGAGCGTTTGGGATCGGTGCGCCAGGCGGCTTGTTTTTGGCCGGATTCCTCGATGCGCGTGGCCAGCCAGCCTTGCGGATACTCCACGACGACCTTGCGGAGTTTGCCGAGGCGTCCCGAGCGGACGATTTCGCGGGCCTCCTTGACGAGCGGGTAGCCGGTGTAGTTGTGCGTGAGCCCGTAGAGCAGGCCGTTGCGGGAAATGATGTCCCTCAAGTCCAGCGCTTCCGCGAGATTGAATGTGGCGGGCTTGTCGGAAAGAACCGCGAATCCATGCTCCAGAGCCGATTTGGCGGCGGGGAAATGGACATGGTTCGGCGTGACGATGGAGACGAAATCCATCCGCTCGCCAACCGGCAGAGCGGCTTCGGATTTCATCATCTCCTCAAATGAACCGTAGCAGCGCGAGGCGGGAAGATAGAGGTCGGCACCGGAATCCCGCGAACGCTGCGGGTCGCTGCTGAAGGCTCCGCAGACGAGTTCGATGCGGCCGTCCATGGCGGCGGCGATGCGGTGAATGGCTCCGATAAAGGCTCCACGGCCTCCACCGACCATTCCCATGCGGATTTTGCGTTGGGATGCTGGTGTGTTCATTAGGATTTCTTTTCGAAAGCTGCGTCGAAGGCGACTGCGCTGGGCGCGAAATCGAGTTTTTTCACAAACGCAGCGGCCTCGGTGGCGCCATGAATGCGATCCATGCGGATGTCCTCCCATTCGACGGAGAGAGGGCCGCTGTATCGGATGTCGTTGAGGGCGACGATGACATCCTCAAAGCGGATGTCGCCGCGACCGGGCGAACGGAAGTCCCACGCGCGGCGGGCATCGCCAAAGTTCGTGTGTCCACCGAAGACACCGACCGATCCATCGCCGTGACCCCACCAGGCATCTTTGACATGGACATGGAAAATCCTCTCCGCGAACCGGCGGATGAATTGCACATAGTCCACGCCCTGATAGCCGAGGTGCGAGGGATCGTAGTTGAAGCCGAAGCGGGGATGATTTTTTAAGGCCTCCAAGGCGCGTTCGGCGGAGGCCGTGTCGAAGGCGATCTCAGTGGGATGCACCTCGAGAGCGAAATCGACATCCTCCTTGGCGAAGGCATCAAGAATGGGTGTCCAGCGATTGGCGAAATCTTGAAATCCCTTGTCCCAGTATTCCTGCGAGGTCGGCGGGAAAGCGTAAATGGAATGCCACACCGAGGAACCGGTGAATCCATTCACAACAACGCGGTGGGGATTTTTCTGGTAGCCGGGTTTGTCATTGAAAAAAGCCCGCGCGGCCTTCGCAGTGAGGATCATCTTGTCCGCAGCCCGTTTGTGGACTCCCTCGGGTTCGCCATCGCCCCACACATCTGGCGGCAGGATCGACTTGTGCCGTTCATCGATGAGATCGCAAACGGCTTGTCCAACGAGATGGTTTGAGACGGCGAAACAAGTGAGCTGGTTCTCTGTGAGAATTTCCCAAAGGCGCTTGCGGTATTGCGCAGAGGAGGCGGCCGCATCGACATCGAAGTGGTCCCCCCAACAAGCGAGTTCGAGTCCCTCGTAGCCCATCTGGCGGGCCATCGGAGCGAGTTTTTCAATCGGCAAGTCGGCCCACTGGCCGGTGAAGAGCGTGAGGGAGCGAGGCATAGGTTGTTTTTAGATTAGGAAACAAAGAAGGTTCAATACTTCAGTCGCACAAGCCTTTGAGGTAATCGAAGCTGCGCGCAATGCACTCGAAGGGATCGGTGGGGCAAGTGTCCTGCTCGACGATGAACCATTGGCAACCGGCGGCCTCGGCTGCGGCGAGGATTTCCGGGATGTTCAGATTTCCATGGCCGACCTCGGCGAACTGGCGTTCACCTTGTGCTGTGACGGTAAAGTCCTTCACATGCAGAAGCGGCAGGCGTCCGGCGAGTCGGCGGCAGAATTCAGCAGGATCGCCGCCGCCGGCTTGGACCCAATGGATGTCGAGTTCGGCTTGGAGATGCTCTGGCGCGGTGCGTGCAAAAATCTCCTCCAGCACGGTGCGGTCAGAGTATTGGAAAAATTCGAGAGCGTGGTTGTGATAGCATAGCGTCATCTCAGCACGGTGCATGACAGCACCTGCGGCATCGAGGCCGGTAATCAGGCCATCTACCTTGGAAACATCAGAAAAATCGATGCTATCAGGCCAGGGATAGACGGCATGGGTGATTCCAAATTCTCCCAAGCGATCCACCACCTGCTGTGGGTTCTGCAGAATCATCTGGGGCGACTCGTGGCTGGAGCAAATTTGCAATCCGGCATCACGAACGATTTTTGCTGCTTCGGCGGGAGGTAGGCTGGCGGTTCCAGCGAGCTCCACGGCAGGGTAGCCGATTTCGCAGACTCGTTGCAGCGTCTTTGAGAAATTGCCGGGTGTCGCGGTGAAATCCCTCAGCGTGTAGAGTTGAATAGCGATTTGTTCGATTTTCATGTTCACAGGCATCCCATAGAGGAAAAAAATGCACCTCAAGGAGAGATGGACGGGATGTTTGAAACCTGCCACTTGGCAGGCTATGAAAAAACCAAAACACCCCCGTCCATCGGCTTCAAAGTTCAGCG
>JBILWM010000067.1:0-14883 GCA_044369905.1 Terrimicrobiaceae bacterium
CTTCCACTGCATCGGGCGGAGGTGACGGATGTCTTTTACACTCCCACCGTGCCCCGACCCAATTATCCCGCGTTTATTGTGAAATCAAATACACCTGATTCCTCGTGATTATCTCGGCGCGGGACACGACTTCATCGCAGCGAGATCCTCGAGAACATCCAGCGTTTCCAACAGAGCTTCGAAATCCTCAACTGGCAGGGCGACAACAACCGGACGATTGCGATTGGAGATCACAAACTTCCTGCCGGAGCGGCAGAGCTTTGTGAGATTGGTCTGAGCCTCCTTGATGTTGTAAGTAGCGGGCACTGAATTAGTATATACACAGACATTTCATAAATCTCAAATTATTGAGAAAGAGGCGGAATAAAAACGGCTACTCTGGCGGTTTTTTGATAGGCGCCAACCCCAAGCTTTAAAAATCAAAAGAGTCTTTTCAGGATTTCGGCTTTTCCTGTTTACTCGTGGGATGTCGCGCATACCTGTCACTATTCTAACCGGTTTCCTTGGGGCCGGGAAAACCACGCTGTTGAATCGCATTCTTGGGGAAAACCATGGGCTGCGAATTGCGGTGATTGAAAATGAATTTGGCGAAATTGGTATCGACCATGAGTTGGTGATTAATGCCGAGGAAGAGTTGTTTGAAATGAACAACGGGTGCATTTGCTGCACGGTCCGCGGGGATTTGATCCGCATTCTGGGGAACCTCATGAAGCGCCGCGACAAGTTCGACCATATCTTGATCGAGACGACCGGGCTGGCTGATCCCGGGCCGGTGGTGCAGACATTTTTTGTGGATGAGGAATTGCGCGAGCAGACGGTGGTGAATGGGGTGGTGACGGTGGTAGACGCACACCATTTCTCGCGTCATGTCGATGAGACTCACGAGGCCGAGGAGCAGGTGGCCTTTGCGGATGTGATTCTTCTGAACAAGTCCGACCTCGCGACTCCCGAAGAGCTGGAGGAAACGGAGCAGCGCATCCGCGCCATCAATGCTCTGGCGGTGATCCACCGCACAACCCGCGCGGAGATCGACATCAAAAAAGTGCTCGAGGTCGGCGGCTTCAACCTCGACCGCGCGACGGAACTCAATCCCCACTTTCTGGATGCGCATGGGCATCACCACCATCACCACTCGGATATCTCGAGCGTGGGCATCGAAGCCGAGGGGGAGTGCGATGGCAAAAAACTCAACGACTGGATTTCCAAACTCGTTCGTGACCAGGGGCAGGACATTTTCCGCATGAAGGGAGTTTTCGCCGTGAAGGGCCAGGCCGACCGCGTGGTGTTCCAAGGCGTGCACATGCTCATCGACGCGGCGAGTGGCGGCCCGTGGGCAGGACGCCCGCGCAAGAACAGCCTGGTTTTCATCGGCCGTAAACTCGATCGCGAGGCCCTCACCAGCGGATTCCGCTCCTGCCTCTCTTGAAAAGCCCTGGCTCGATCACTGCGGGGGATCACATCCTCGACCTGAAATGGAATCCTGAGGGGACGCGTCTTCTTGCGACTCCCGCCACCGGCGCGGTGCTTGTAGCCGACGAAACGGCGACGCTTCTTGAGGAACTCCCGGGCCACGGCATGGGGAATGGAAGCTCGGACTGGTTCGCCGGCGAGCCTGCGACTTGCGGGTTCGACGGAAAAATTCGCTGCGGCTCACGGGAATGGAAACCAGGACGGGGAATGATCGAGCATGTGCGGACGAGTCCGGATGGAGCGCTCCTCGCGGCGGGTCAGGGCAAGACGCTGCACATTTTCGACGCGACAGGGAGTGATGAAAAAAGCCTGCGCGACTTGCCGGCTGTGGTGTCGGATTTCGCATGGAATCCCAAGACGCCTGCCGAGATCGCAACGGTCGGCGCGGGTGGGGCGTTGCTTTGGAGGCTTGGGGAGAAGAAACCTTTCGCCCGATTTGATTGGGGCGGCGCGAGCCTGCAAGTGCGGTGGAGCAATGACGGACGCTGGCTTGCCACAGCCGACCAGACCGCGAGTGTGCATGTTTACGACATCCCGAGGGATAATCCGCTCAACATGGAGGGATTTGAATCCAAGGTGCGCGCACTGGCTTTTTCGGCCGATGGCAAACGCCTCGCCACAGCGGGCAGTCCGGTGGTCACGGTCTGGCCCTGCGCATCCGCAAAAGGTCCGGATGGAGCGCGCCCCATTCAGGTCGATGGCAGCGAGAGCGAAGTGCTGGCGCTGGATTTCTCACCCGCCACCGGTCAACTCGCAACAGGCGATGGCGAGGGCACGCTGCTCGTGGTGACTTTTGAAAAGGGCCAATTCCGCCGCAAGCGCGCACGCCTCGGCACAGGCATCAGCGCCTTGGCGTGGCATCCCACCAAGCCGCTTCTGGCAGTAGGTCACACGAGCGGCTTGGTAACTTGGCTTTCGGTGGGGGGCTGAACGGATTCGACGCCATTGAGCGTCCCCGATGACCTATCCCTACTTGATTTCGGCATTCCTCCTGCCCGCGAAGCGGAATCAGCAGAAGGCATGCCGAAAGTCCGGAAGGGAAAGGGATTAGGCCAACTGGCTCGTTAGGATTATTTTGCTTTGAAGGCATCAACGCTCTTGCGCAAAACGTCCGATACGCTCTTCCATTGCGATTCTGAGGCAGTTGCAGTTACCAAATACACTTTACCATTATTCGACACAGCTCGTGCATAGAAGTGGAGGTCTTTGCCTTGCATTGGACCAGAGTATTCAACGACCCATTCGTTCTCCCCGTTTTGCTTTTCTGCAACGATAGTCCAATTCATCTGTTTAAACTGATCTTTCGACATCGTGACGTAACTCGCCATGCTTCCAGGGTATGGCTGAATGTTCACATTTACGTTTGGAGCGAATCCATCGGAAACAGGCAAGAACGTCATAAGCGCGGTTGTAGCCGTCGTCGTTGATGGCGGCGCATCAAGCGCCTCGATTGAGAAGCCATATTGAGGAAGATCAATTGTTGCTGCGGTTACATTTGTAGTGATAGCCGCGCTAAAAAGTGCAACTCCAATCAGTGCTATGTGTGGTTTTGTCATAAAGTGTTGGTAGAAGGTCAGAGATTATTTCTTTCCTAGCGTGGGCGTGTCTTGATCTGCGGGATCCGCAGCGACCAAAGAATCGCCCGCCGCAGCTGGTTTCTCGACCACTTCAGAAAGAGGTGCGATCTCCGCAGAATCCAGGTCAGTTTGTTCGGGCAAAATCGCAGTCACCTGAGGTAAAGAATCCGTTGCGTCAGGCAGAACATCCGCCGCTTGGGGCAAAGCCTCTGGCTCGTCGGGTTGCAGTGCTACGAAATCAGATTCGGCCTTGGGCACTTCAGCCGGTGGCTCGGGGTTCGGCTTGGGTGTCTGTGGCACAATTGCCGCAGGCCGTGGTGCCTTGGGCGTTGCACCAGGCCGAGGTGGGCGGTTGTTAGGAGATTTCTCCTGCCTGTCTTGTGGCGGGCGGGCGCTTGGTCGCCGTGGGATTTCGAGGCCCTTGGAGGCGAAGTCGATGACATGGCCTTGGAGCAGGAGCCAATGGAAATCGCGGAGCAGGGCGGACTCTCGAAGCGCGGGGTCCGATGGCAACGTAGGCAGCGCGAGCAGGGCCTTCCATTGTTCCGCGCGGGGTTTTCCTGCGTTCGATTCCAGATAGTCGAGAATGGCGGCGAGGCTCTCGGAGACGGGACTTGCCTGTCGATCGAGCATCTTGGGCCGGGCCACGGAGACATAGGTGATGTTTTCGTGGGCTTTAAAAATCTGCAACCCGCCACCGGCAAGTTTCTGGCCGAGGGTATTGGCAAGCGGGAGCGGGAACCGGATGAGGTTGTCGAGTTCACGGCGGGTAAACTCAATGACAGCCGGCGCGGAGTCGTTCACTGGCGCAGATCCTGGAACGGTGAAGTGATCACCGGGATTGATAATCGCAGAGGCTGAGTGATTTTTTTGAAAGTGCTCGGCTACTTCTGCAAGGTTCTTGAGTGGCTCAGGCTGGCTGCCTTCGGGGGCTTCGAGTGGAAAATAGACATTCTGCGAGCTTTGTTCGTCGCGCCATTTTTGGATGGATTCCTCATCGCGGACCATGCGGATGCGGGCCTTGTAGATATCGAACGCCATATTACCGAAGCGTTCGGCGTGGAGTTTTTGGACTTTAAGCTGGTAGTCGTGGAGGTTGGGAGGCCCAAGAAGGACCCCGCTCATGCCGCACTGGGCAATGATCGGGGAGGCTGCTTTTGGCGGCTCCACGGCAATGCGCTCAAGGCGGTAAAATTTATCCAATTGTGTCGCAAGAATCCGCGCTGCGGCATCGCTTTCGCTAAACCAAAGCGTGCCATCCGCCACGACTTGAAAAAGTGACGGGCCGGATTTGCGTTGAAACTCCACAAGGTAGCGGGCGGATTTTTCAAGAACCAGACGGGCCAACTCGAAGAGGGAATATGTCTTGGCCGTCGATTTGATCTGCTTAAGCAAACCATCAACGCCGCGTGGTTCGGGGACAAATTTGATTTCCCAGCCCTCAAGAAGAACGGGGCGCTGGACCGGTTCGCTTTCGCGGCGGCCACCACCTTGGCGGTCATCACGGCGCGGGCCGCTGCTTTTTCCGGCAGGGCGCTTATCGCCGAAGGAGCGATTGCGCGATTTGTCGGAATGTTCACCAGATGGTCGGCGACCGAGGCGTTCAGTTTTCGGCCGCTTGCGTTCCCATCGGGAATCTCCTTCATCGCGGTCGAAGCCCGAGCGGCGGTTGCCGGGAGCGTCATCATCCCCGTGCGTGGAAGCGAGGGAGATTTTACTCGATGGAGTGGACTCCTTGACCCATGAGGGCTGGAAGGACTTGAGCAAGTCCATCTCCAAGCCGGACAGGTCGGTGGGATTAGCTGGATTGGTGTTCATAAACCGCCTGATGCGGGGGCAATCTGGATAATGCCCGGAGAGGCCACAAGATAATTATTTCAAAAACTCCGCCAAAAAATGCTGCGGGTCGAAAGCATCAAGCGATACCCGAATCCTTCAACCGTTGTTCGATGTCGCTGACTTGAAGCGCCTCCACGAGGCCGCCGATGTCGCCCTCCAGAAACCTGTCGAGCGAGTAGAGCGAGAGCTTGATGCGGTGGTCGGTGACGCGGTTCTCGGCAAAATTGTAGGTGCGGATTTTTTCTTCGCGTCCCCCGCCGCCGATGAGGCTGCGCCGGTGGGCGGAGTATTTTTCCTCCTCCTCGCGGCGTTTGTCCTCGAGGAGCCTGGAGCGCATAATTTTGATGGCCGCCTCCTTGTTCTTCTGCTGGCTGCGGCCATCCTGGCAACGAACAATCCGGCCTGTCGGGATGTGCATGACCTGCACAGCGGAATCCGTCGTGTTCACACCTTGACCGCCAGGTCCGCCGGCGCGGCAGACTTCGATACGCAAGTCCTCGGGTTTGATTTCGATATCCACCTCCTCGGCTTCGGGCAGAACGGCTACAGTGGCGGTGGAGGTATGAATGCGTCCCTGTGCCTCGGTGGCAGGCACGCGTTGGACGCGGTGCACGCCGCTCTCGTAGCGGAAGCGCCGGAAGACGGATGTGCCTGAGATACGAAAAATGACCTCGCGCAAGCCACCCAGATCGGCCGGACTGGATTCGAGTTCCTCGACCTTGAGCCCCAGCGAATCGGCATAGCGGCAATACATGCGGTGCAGATCGGAGGCGAAAAGAGCTGCCTCCGTGCCGCCGGTGCCGGCGCGGATTTCCACAATGGCATCGCGGTCTTCATCAGGCTCGGGCGGGAGGAGCGCCACTTGCACGGCACGCTCAAGAAGTGGGATTTCCGGCTCGATGCGTTCGATTTCCTCGCGGGCCATCGCAGCCATTTCTTTGTCGTCGGATGCCGCCAGTTCGCGGTTTTCGTCCAACTCGCGGCGAGCACGGGCAAGCTTTTCCCAAGATTCGAGCAGCTCTTTTGTAGAACCATGCTCGCGCAGAACCTCTCTGGCATGTGCGGCATTTTCGAATAGGCCGGGCGAGGAAATCTCGCTTTCCAGTTCTTCGAAGCGGCGGCGCTTGCGCTCGATGAGAGGTTCAAAGTCCATGATCAAATAAAAACGGTAAACAGGTCTTCAACCCGTTTACCGTTTTTTGAAAAGAAAGAGTGTGATTAAGGCTTCTTGACAGCGCGGGCTGCCCGAACAGTGCCGTAGCGCTGCTTGAATTTGTCAACGCGGCCTGCGGTATCGACAAATTTCTGCTCACCGGTGAAGAACGGATGGCAGGCGGCGCAGATGCCGAGTTTGATGTTCTGCTTTGTGGAGCGTGTCTTGTAGGTGGCGCCGCATGCGCACACGATGACAGTTTCCTGGTAGTCTGGATGAATTTCTGGCTTCATTTTGGAAAAGGGTGTGTATCGTAGCCATGTTTCCCCTCATGGCAATAGGAATCACAATAAAATGAACATTTTTTTAAAGGCGACCCTTGCCTTCCTGCTCTATCTGGCTGCTCCCCTCTGCGGCCAAACACCGCTTCCCTCGCCTTCTGAACAACCTTCGTCGCCGATTGATCCCCAATCGCTGTTGGAGAGGGCGCGGACAGGCGGGTTCGAGGAATTTCAGAAAAGCGAAGCCTCCACGCCCGAGGAATACCGGGAGTATATTCAAATCCTTACTCAATGGGTCGAAGCCCAAACCTTGGCGGAGGATTGGAAAAACGCGGCGCAGACGATGGAAGAACAGGCTGCCGAAGTTCGTCAGTCAATTTCCGACTTCAAGCCACCTGAGTTCACACCCGACAACGGACTCCTTCTTTTCGACTCTGCGCGGATCGATGGCTGGCAGGCGGCGGATTGGTTGGAGGCGTTGAACAAAATCGGCGAGACCCGGGCACAGCAGGCTGCGAACGCATTCGAGGCATTGAAGGTGCAGCAACAAAAACTCCAGATCCTCGAGTCCAAGGGAGCGCCAGGGTCACCCCGCGACCAATGGTTTTTGAAACTTCAACAAACCCGCGTGGAAGCCGCGCTCGCCGAAAACACCCTCCGTTCCGACAATAAAAGTTGGCAACCGGATGCCGATTTGCGGAGCGCTTTGATCGATCTCGCGAAACTCCGGAGCCAGAACTTGGAGGGACGCGTTTCATTTCCAGCGAGCTTGCTTCAAAAAAAACTCACAGACATCCGGAGCGAAGAGGACGCCCTCTCGGCCATGGCCGCAAAGGTCGGCCGACAATTCAAAAACCTCCCTTCCAACGACGCCTCGCCGGAAAACAATCAAACCGCCGAACTCCTCGAGGACAGCATCGAAAGCCAACTCCAACTTCTGGAATACCGCCGCCTGGGCCTTCTTGTCATAGGCCAAATCTGGCAAACACGCTACGACCTCTGGAATGCCGCGAAGGCCGAATCCATCGACCGAATCGAACGGCTGGTGGCCGATCGATCGCAGGATGTCCAGACATGGCAACCGCTCATCCCCGGACTTCGCGCAAAGCTCGTGGAGCGCGTGCGCCTCGCAGCGGCCAATAGCAACGGAAGCCCCGGCGCATCCCCTCAAGACGAGCTTTTGACAAAAACTCTCAAGCAGGAGGAGGCGATTCTTTCCCAGTGGGAAAACGGATTTTCCAAACTCCTCGAACTGCTGCGGCTCACAAATGCCGACCTGGTGGTGCGCCGCAAATCGCTCGGGTTGGGCGACAAAGTGGATGCGGCTGCCGTCTCCCTGGGTGAAAAGGCAAAGGATTTTTGGAACACCGGCGTCTTCACTCTCAACGACTCGGTTTTCGTGAACGGCCAGATCGTGCAGCGCCCGAGTTCGGTGACTTTGGGAATGCTGTTCATCGCGTTCGCCATTTTGCTGCTTGGCGGGATGCTTTCATCCGCTTTCAGCCATTGGCTGCGCTCAAGGCTCCGGCAGCGCTTCAGCCTGGATGCCACCACCGAAGCGATCGTTCAGAAATTCACGCATTTTATCCTCCTCGGAGTCGTGTGTCTCGTGGCCTTGTCTGTCGTAAAAATCCCGCTCACGATTTTTGCCCTCCTCGGCGGCGGCGCGGCCATCGCCGTGGGCTTCGGCGCCCAGCAACTCGTCAACAATCTCATCAGCGGAATCATCCTCCTCTTCGAGCGGCCGATCCGCATCGGCGACATCATCGATGTGGCCACCTATTCCGGCACGGTCACGGCCATCGGCAGCCGCTGCTGCCAACTCCGTCGTGGCGACGGGGTGGAAATCCTCATCCCAAATAGCGCCCTCCTCCAAAGCACGGTGGTGAATTGGACGCTTTCCGACAACCACGCGCGCCAGGATTTTTCCATCTCCCTCGCCCACGGCGCGCCGATCAAAAAAGCCATCGACCTTGTCCAAGCCATCGTGACCGCGCACCCGGGTGTCTTGAAAAGCCACGAGGCGAGTGTCTTTTTACAGGATATTCTCAAGGATTCGCTCTTGCTCCGCGCCTTTTATTGGGTGGATAAAAAAGTGCCCCACGCCTCGAATGGAGTCCCGAGCGATTTGCTCATTGCGGTTTATGAAGCCTTCAAGAGGGAGGGAATTCTTTTGGCCTCATCCCAGAACGATGTTCACTTCGATGCGTCAACACCCCTCGCCATTCAACTCATGCCCCCCGCCCAGTGAGGACACCTTTTTCCAGCATGAAGGAATGCTTTGCAGAAGGTGGATGCTTGGCCGTATAAAATCCCGGTAATGTCCAAAAAGATCGCGCCGGTTACCCAGTCCGATTTCATCAAAGCCTACCGCGTCATGCTCACTTCGCGGGTGCTGGAGGAAAAACTCGCAGCCCTCTTCCGTGCCGGCATGATCAAGGGCGGCGTGTTCCTCGGCCGCGGCCAGGAGGCGCTGAGCGTCTCCGTGGGCATCCAACTCCGACGGGGTGATGTTTTTGCCCCGCTCATCCGAGATCAAGCTGGACGCCTCGCATTCGGCGACACGGTTCTCGACACACTTCGCACCTACTTGGGATCTCAGCTCGGCTCCATGCGTGGCCGGGATGGAAACATCCATCGCGGCCGTCCCCAGGATGGTTACTATGCCATGATCAGTCACCTTGGAGCCATGATCCCCAGCGTGGCGGGAGCACTTCTCGCGCGCCGTCTCAAAGGCGAGCAGGGTGCCGTGGGAGCCACCTGCATCGGCGATGGCGGGACATCCACCGGCGCGTTCCACGAAGGGCTCAATGCCGCCGCTGTGGACAAGTTGCCGCTCATCGTGGTTGTTGCGAATAACCAATACGCCTACTCCACACCGAACTCCCGCCAATACGCCTGCGCCGACCTTCTGGACAAAGCCGCAGGCTATGGAGTGGGTGCTCACAAGGCCGATGGCACAAGCCTGATGGATTGCCTCCAGACCTTACGCAACGCCATTCACGCCGCACGCGAAGGCGGCGGACCCCAGCTGGTCGTTGCCGACTTGCTGCGCCTCGTCGGCCACGGAGAGCATGACGACTTTGCTTATCTCGATCCCAAATTGAAAAAATCCACTGTTGGTTCGGATTGTGTGCTGCTCGCGGAAAAGCATATCATCGACCAAGGCTGGCACACGGCTGATGAAGTCGCAGCCTGGAGGCACGAGACCGAGGCCGAGGTCAATGACACAGCCTACCGCGTCCGCCGCGAACCCTCGCCAGATCCGAGTGAAGACGACTGGGCCGCTCTCTCCAGACCCGAATACCGGGAACAATACGCCGCCTCATGATCACCTACCTCGAAGCCATCCGCCTCGCCCAGCAAAAGGCCCTCGCGACCGACTCCCGCGTTTTTCTCTACGGGCAGGACATCGGCAATTTCGGCGGTGCCTTCAAAGCCACCAAAAATCTTTCCGCCGAATTCCCCGGACGCGTGCTGGACGCACCGCTAAGCGAGGACGCCATCGTGGGCATGGCGATCGGTGCCGCCATTGAAGGCGCCCGTCCGATTGTCGAAATGCAGTTCGCCGACTTTTCGACCTGCGGCCTCAACCAGATCGTCAACCACGCTGCCACGCTTTTCTATCGCACCAGCGTTCCCTGCCCGATCGTGGTGCGCCTGCCCTCCGGCGGCACTTCCGGCGGAGGTCCCTTCCACAGCCAGAGTCTGGAAGCCATTTACGCCCACTGGCCCGGTCTGGTGGTTGTGACACCCGCAACCGTCGAGGATGCCTACACAATGTTGCTCGAAGCCGTGAACATCGATGACCCGGTCATTTTCTGTGAGCACAAGTTTCTCTATAACCATCTCAAAGCGGATTCCCTCCCCGAGACCGCCCTGCCGATCGGTAAGGCACGCATCGCCCGCGCCGGCCGGGATGCCACCATTGTGACCCATGGCGCTATGCTCCATGAATCGCTCGCCGCCGCGCAGGAACTGGTGGAGGATGGATACGAAATCGAAGTCGTCGATCTCCGCAGCGTGAAGCCGCTCGATACAGACACGATTCTGGCATCCGTCGCCCGCACCGGCCGCCTTCTCTGCGTGAGTGAGGAGTGGCCTTGGGGCGGAGTCACCGCCGAGGTCCTCGCCCGCGTTGCGACTGAGGGATTCGGTCTCTTGGACGCCGCGCCCATGCGTATCAACGCCAAAGACACGCCGGTTCCCTACCATCCCGACCTTTGGGCAGCCCACCGCCCCACCGCATCCACCATTGCCGCCGCAGCCCGGCGACTTCTTCACATCTGACTATGGCTCTCGTTCCCATTAAAATGCCCCAACTCGGTGAATCCATCGCCGAGGCGACCATCGTTCGCATCCTCTTCCAAGAAGGCGACAGCGTCCAAGCGGATGCCGATCTCATCGAAGTCGAAACCAACAAGGCCATGATGGCTGTCACCGCGCCCTGCTCGGGAGTCGTCACGGAAATCCTTGCCGAAAATGGCACGAGCTACCCGGTGGGGGCGATTCTCGGCCAGATCGAAGTCAGCGTCGAAGAAGCCAAGCGCCTCGGCCTCGACGAACCGGAAAAACCCTCGCGCAAACCCGCCAAAAAGCGCTCCGACACACCACCCGCTCCGCAAAAAGTCGAGCCAACCGTGCCCGGCGGACTCCCCGTTCCCGCCCACGCCGGCGGAGTCACCTACCTCTCACCCCGAATGAAAGCCCGCATGTCCGAGCTCGGGCTCCGCGCAGCCGATCTCGCAGGCATCGCCGGCAGTGGCGCCGGTGGACGCGTCACCATCGAGGACCTCGAACGCTTCATGGGAAGCATCGAGAGCAACAAAATCACTCCCGCCTCCCCCATGCGCAAGGCCGTGGCCGATGCCATGATCCGCAGCTGGTCTCGCCCGCTCGCCACCGTGGGAATTCCCATCCAGCTCGACAAACTCCTCGCCCACCGCAAATCCCATCCCTCCAAGCCCGGCCCCGCCCTCTACGCCCTCCGCGCTCTGGCCGTCGCCCTCGGCGAGAACAGCGCCCCCGCCGGCCGCCTCATCGGCGAAAGCATCGTGCACCCGCCTTCGGTGGATATCGGATTCGCCGTCGAAGCCGAAGATGGCGTGTTGGTGCCCGTCATTCGCAACGCCGACCAATTCCCGCTCGACGACCTCGTTTCCCGCTATAACCGCCTCGTCGAACTCGCCCGCCAACGCCGCCTCCCCGCCGCCGACACCGGGGGTTCCATCGCCACAATCACCAACTACGGCACCTTCGGCCTCACCCTCGCCACGCCCATTCCCCTACCTGAACAAACCGTCCTCCTCGGCATGGGAGCAGGCCAGACCGTTCCCAGCTGGAATCCCCAACTCGAAGAATTCGTCCCCGTCGTAGAAGCCATGTTCACCCTCAGCTTCGACCACCGCGTCCTCGACGGCGGCGCCGCCGGCCGCCTCCTCAAACGCATCGCCGAACGGCTGAACGCTCCGGAAACCCTTTAATCTAACCCTCTCGCCACTCGCGAGCTAGACAATCTGGGCCGATCTACAAACTGGGGGTCAGTGTTCATTTTCTTTCATTTTTCTGGCTAAACTTGAGCCTTTGTTTGGCAGAAATGGATGCTGGGATGGGTTTACTCTCCGAAGAAGTGGCTTGCCAACGCAAGCGCTCTCCTCCAGTTTCCGTGCCTCCAAACGAAAAGGCGGCCTGCTGATTGTTCAACGGCTGCTGTGTAACAACTTCACGATCATGTCTAAATCCCTTGTTATTGCCGAAAAGCCCTCTGTAGCCCGCGATCTTGCAAAGTGCCTCGGCAAATTCACCAGCAAGGATGATTTTTTTGAAAATGACTCTCTTGTTATCACCTCGGCAGTCGGTCATCTCGTCGAGCTTTGCCTGCCGAACGAGATGGACAAGAAGCGGGGCAAGTGGAGTTTTGCGAATCTCCCGATTGTGCCTGACCATTTCGATCTCAAGCCGATCGAGAAGACGGCCTCTCGTCTCAGCCTCATCAAGCGCTTGCTCAAGCGCCCGGATATCACAGAGGTCATCAATGCCTGCGACGCCGGCCGCGAGGGGGAATTGATTTTTCATTACATCATCCAGCTTGCAAATTCGAAAAAACCGACACGCCGCCTTTGGTTGCAGAGCATGACGCCGGAGGCCATCCGCGAGGGCTTTGCCAATTTGCGCTCCGGCAATGAGATGGTTCCGCTTGCCGACGCCGCCGTATGTCGCAGCGAAAGTGATTGGCTTGTAGGCATCAATGCCACGCGTGCCATGACCGCTTTCAACTCCAAGGGCGGGGGATTCCAACTCACGCCAGTCGGCCGCGTGCAGACGCCGACACTCGCGATTTTGGCTGAGCGTGAGGAAAAAATCCGCGCCTTCAAGCCGCGTCCGTATTTTGAAGTTTATGGTGATTTCGGTGTCACAGCCGGCTCGTATCGGGGCCGCTGGTTCAGCGAGGGCTTCAAAAAAGGCGACGACGAGGATGCGAAAGCCGAGCGCATTTGGGATCGCACCGCCGCCGAGGCGATTGTTGCGAAATGCCACGGCAAGCCAGGCGTCATCACCGAGGAAAAAAAACCCACTACGCAGGTCGCCCCGCAGCTTTACGATCTCACGACACTCCAGCGCGAGGCGAACTCCCGCTTCGGCCTCAGTGCCAAGCGCACGCTCCAGATCGCCCAGGCCCTCTACGAGAAGCACAAAGTCCTTACCTACCCGCGAACCGACTCGCGCTACCTGCCGGACGACAACCTGCCGAATGTCAAAAAAATCCTCGCCGGGATTGAGCCTCAGGAGCTCGCGCAACACGCCCGCCATGCTCTCGACAAAGGCTTGATTGGTCTGAACCGCCGCGTTTTCAACTCCGCCAAAGTCACCGACCACTTTGCCATCATTCCGACCGGAGTTTCGCCCAAGGCGCTTGATGATTTTGAGTTCAAGATTTACGACATGGTCGCCCGCCGCTTTGTGGCCGCATTCTATCCCGCCGCGAAATTCGAAGTCACCACGCGCATCACCCGCGTCGAGCAGGAGGCCTTCAAGACCGATGGAAAAATCCTCACCGATCCAGGCTGGCTCGCCGTTTATGGCAAGGAGGCCGCTGGTGAGGAAGACCAGACCGTCGTGGCGATCAAAGCCGGCGAATCCGCCAAGACCGAAGCGCTCGAGGTGAAGGAAAATGAAACCCGGCCACCAGCCCGCTTCACCGAAGCGACACTCCTTTCCGCCATGGAAAGCGCCGGGAAACTCGTTGATGACGAGGAACTCCGCGAAGCCATGTCCCAGCGCGGTCTCGGCACGCCAGCCACACGCGCCCAGACGATCGAAGGCCTCATTCTTGATGGATACCTGCTCCGCCAAGGCCGCGAGATCATCGTGACTTCGAAGGGCCTCGCCCTCATCACGCTCCTACGCGGACTCGGCATCCAATCCCTCACATCACCCGAAATGACCGGCGAGTGGGAATTCAAATTGAAGCAAATGGAAGGCGGTGGACTCGACCGCGGACGCTTCATGGACGAAATCCGCGCCTACACCACCGACATCGTCGAGAAGGCGAAAAATTTCCAAGGCGACACGATCGAAGGAAATTTCGAGGACATCGATGTCACCTGCCCGAAATGCAGCAACCGGGGTTTCAAGGAATCCTTCAAAGCCTTCGAGTGCAAAACCGAGGGCTGCGGGGCCATTGTTTGGAAAAACATGTCTGGCCGAAACCTCGAGCGCGAAGAGGTCGAAAAACTGCTCACCGAAGGCCGCGTTGGCCCGCTGGAAGGCTTCCGCAGCAAGATGGGCCGACCGTTCTCCGCCATGGTGCAATTCGATAAAACCGAGGGCAAGCAATCCTTCGACTTCGGTGAAAATGCCGACTCCGCCGTGAAGATCAATTTTGCGGAACTCCCGAGCATCGGCACCTGCCCCGCCTGCAAAACCGGCACGATCCACGATACCGGCACCGCTTGGCAGTGCTCGAATGTCGGCAAGTGCAAATTCCGCATGGGGAAATCCCTCTGCCAACGCGAAATCCCGCGCGAGCAAGTCGAAAAAATCCTCACAGTCGGCAAAACCGATCTCATCCCACGCTTCATCTCCAAAAAAGGCCGACCCTTCTCTGCCTACCTCAAACTCGAAGACGGCAAGGTCACCTTCGAATTCGAGCCCCGCGAGAAGAAAGCTCCCGCCGCGAAAAAGCCCGCCACACGGAAAAAGACGGCAACCGCTTCGAAATAGATTTCACTGGGCCGGTCAAGCCACGCTCCATTTATTGCAGCAGCTTTTGCCTTAAATCCGTCGGCATGACTGTCGAAGAAAGGACAAATGAGCGCGCGGCGTTCGGATCGACTTTTTTCCAGTCGCTCACGATGCGGTTCAGCGAACTGCTGAGCCTGGACGGATCGGAAATGCGCGAGGCCCATTGAGCGGCCGTGGCGGGATTCGCCTTGGCTAAGGTATCACGCAAAAATAACTGTCGCATTTCTTGTGAGCCTATGGCAGGCTTTGAATGATGATCGATCAAGCAACTCTCCAAGCCAAATTCGCCGAAATCAGACCGCTACTCAACGAGCGCCAG
>JBILWM010000013.1:0-47492 GCA_044369905.1 Terrimicrobiaceae bacterium
TGAGCCAGCGCACTTTTTCCTCACCTACTTCATGTCCCTGAACTTTGATCGGCCATTGCATGGCCCCTCTTTGCTCTCAAATCGGATTGTAGTCCAGCTTTTTTTGCAACTATCGGAGATGCGCCCGGGGAGTCAGGTTAAAATGTTCCCTTGTTGTCCTGTTCTCGTAGGGTAGATTTTGGTTATGAGTTCTGTCGATTTGCCACAAGTCCAGTCGCTATCCATCCTCGAAAAGCTGGAACTGGTGGATGAGATTTGGAAGTCGGTTTCCACTGATTTTGCTTCATTGGAGGCAACGCAGGAAGAAAAGGATACGCTCGATGCGAGATGGTCTCAATTTCTCCAAAACCCATTCCCTGCGCTGACTATTGTTCTCTTTAAACAAGAATTAGTTACGCTCCGCACATGAGACACATCCGAATTCATCAGCACCGATGAAATTCTTCTATGACCCCGAATTTGCGGCACCGATTGGCGAGCACATCATGCCAATGCGGAAGTTTGCGCTTGTTGCTGGGGAGGTGCGCGCCTCGTTACCGCAGGTCATCATGGAAAAACCGGAACCGCTGACCGGGGAGGATTTGTTGAGGGTTCATACGGCCGAGTATGTCGATGCGGTGAGAACCGGCGCGCCGCGTGAATTGGCGGAGTCACAGAAATTTCCGTGGAGCACGGTGCTCTATACGAGCGTTTGCCTGACCGGCGGCGGAGTGCTGGCGGCAGCGCGGAGTGCGTTGGAAAGCGGTGCATCGGCGGCCTTGGCCAGCGGATTCCATCATGCCTGCGCAGATCACGGCGAGGGCTTCTGCACTTTCAACGGCCTTGTGGTGGCGCTGGAGGCTCTGCGAGAGAAAGGCAAAATCCGCACTGCAGCCATACTCGACATGGACCTGCACTATGGAAACGGCACGGCATCCCTCGCGGCATCCCGCCCTTGGCTGCGGGCGCTGTCGATTTACGGCAACGATTATTGGAACAACCAACCCTTCCGCGATGTCAGGGAATGCCATCACACGGACGGCCCAAATCATTTTTCCGTTCCATTAATTCCGTCTGGAAAAAGCGACAGTGAGGTTCTGCTCGAAACGATGAAGCGGCATCTGCCTTGGCTGATCCAAGACAGCAAGCCAGACATCCTGCTCTACCAAGCCGGCGCCGACCCGCTGCGAGACGATCCCTACTCCCCGCTTCAACTCACGCACGAAGATTTGGAAGCGCGCGACCGAATGGTCTTCGAATTCGCCAAGGCCGAAAACATCCCCGTTGCGTGGGTGCTGGCCGGTGGATACTGCCCCGAAATCGAAAAAGTCGTCCGCGTGCACTTGAACACGGCGCGGGCCTGCTGGGATGTTTTTGGAGAAAAAATCGGCAGCAGCAGCATGTAGAGTTCGGCACCTTTGGCGATTTTAATAAAATATCAAAAATCATTTGTAAAATTACAAAACTGATTTAAAAGATCAAATATGATCTCCAATGAACTCCTGCTTGAAACGCCCGTTGAGCAACTGGAGGCGATTGCGAAGCGGTTCAAGGAATTGCGCTTGGCGGCCAATGTGAGGCAGTCGGACTTGGCCAAGCGCTCGGGCGTGGGTATCGCAACGATCCGCCGCTTCGAGGCGGGCGGGAATATTTCCGTGCTGAATCTTGCGCGATTGATGACCTATCTCGGGCATCCAATGAATGCGGCCGGGGTGGTGCCGGAATTTCAAGCGACAACGATGAAGGAGTTCGTCCAACCTTCCAGGAGGAGGGCGCGATGAAGCGGATCGATTCGGTGGAGGTTTGGCACACGGGACCGCAAGGACATCGACAGCACATGGGACAGCTAGCCAGAAATTCTCGGGGGGCGATAGGTTTTACGATAGACGCCGGATTTTTGGAAACCGGATGGAGGTTGTCGCCGTTTTTTCTGCCGCAGGGCGAAGGGCCATTTGTGCCGCGTTTTGAAACAAGTCAGGAGCGTGTCTTTCATGGTTTATTCGGTCTTTTTGCGGATAGTTTGCCGGATGCCTTTGGAATGGCGGTGGCGCGACGCAGCGTGGCGCAGGCCGGTTGCGAAGCGGGAGCATTGGAGTTGCTATCTTACATCGGCGAGGGAGGACGAGGCTGCCTGACCTACAAACCAAGCCTCCCGGAAGGCAATGCAGAGGTGGAGGGTTTAGAGGAAATGTTCAAAGAGGCACGCAGCGTGGCTGAGGGACTGGAAATCGATTGGGCGAATCCTTTGGCCCATGCGATGGGCACGGCAGGAGGAACCCGTCCCAAGGTTCACTGCGAGCGGTTTCCGGATGGCACATTTCGCGTGAGACGCACTCCGGCAAAAGCAGGTGAAAGCGTGGCGTGCATTGTGAAATTTGACTGCACAGGCGAGTTCGCCGGCCGCATCGACCATGAAACGAAAATCGAGGCCAGCTATTTGGATATGGCGAGAGACTGCGGTTTGCGGGTGCCGGAGTTTGAATTGGTCTCGCGCCAAGGACGGGATCATCTGGTTTTGCAGCGCTTCGACCGGACCCTGGAGGGAGCGTTGCACCTGCATTCGTTCTGGGGCCTTGCGCACGCGAGCGCTGGGAGCCGGATGCATGACTATGAATTCCTCCACCGGGCCGTGTTGCGACTGACAGGCAATGCCCAGGAATTGGCCGAGTGTTTTGGCCGCATGGCTTTCAATATTCTCTCCTGCAACCAGGACGACCACTCCAAGCAGCATGCTTTTCTTTTTGACGGAACAGCGTGGCAACTCGCGCCGGCATTCGATCTCACATTTTCGCCAAACCCCACCTTGGGGCATGCCATGCCACTGTCAGGAAATCCGTCTCCCTCGCACAAGGATTTGCTCGCTTTTGCTCGAAAGATGGATGTCCAAAATGGCGGGGAAATTTTGGAGCGAATTCAAACAGTCGTTTCTTCCGCAAAAAAATACCTGGAGAAGAATCAAGTGCCAGAGCCCATCGCTTCGCGAGTGGTTGAGGGCATTTCCCGAAAGAGAAATGAACTATGGGGGAAGAGCTGAGCGACCGCTTCAGGCCTGGCAGATGCCGGCGCACCATTTGCCGCGCTTGATGAGACGAGGGGTGCCGAGACCGCATTTTTCTAGGGCGGCGCTGACTTCGGCGGCTTGGCGGACTAGGACGCCGGAGAAGATGAAATGCCCGCCGGGCTTGAGTTTTTTTGCAAGGCCGGGAGCGGAGGCGATGAGGAGTTCGCTGTAGAGATTGGCGAGGATGACATCGGCTTTCTGAAATGCGCCGACGCGTCGAGAATCCGCGACGGAGAAGGCAATTTTTCGGCAGCGGTTAGACTTGGCGTTTTCTTTGGAAACGCGGATGCAGACCGGATCGAAGTCGAAGGCCTCCACGGCGGAGGCGCCGAGCTTTTCCGCCGCGATGGCGAGAATGCCAGTGCCAGTGCCGGCATCGAGCGCCCGCCAGCCCGAGGGGCGATTGGGAACGATATCGCACAGAAGTCGAAGGCAGGTCGCCGTTGTCGCGTGGTCGCCGGTCCCAAAGGCCATGCCTGCGGGAATGAAAATGTCGCGCCCGGTATTTTCCGAAGCGCGGAAGGTGGCGTCATCCGAGTGCACCCGCAAACGCCCCCGGATCGACAGCGGCGCGCGGGCCTTTCCGCCAGTCCACACCTCAGGCGAGAGGTGTATCATTTTTCCTCCAAAGTCGCGGACCAGTTGCTCGACAGTCTTCTTGTCACCGAAAACCTGGATCTTCAGCGCGCTGGATTCCGGCTGCGTGAGCATGACTAGATGCTCGGGGTCGATATGAGAAAGCCTCGCATACCAATCCTCCTCCATCCGTTGCGTGCTCAAGCGGGTCCATCGATACATTGCCATGGGCGCAGTTATGCCGGATCGCCGGGAAATTGCCATCTTCCACAGTGGTTTTTTGCACTTTTGGAAGGCCGACTGGCTCGACTGCCGCCGTGGAGTCCGGTAGTGATTGCTTAGCCTTTCCAATCAGTGTCCATTTCTTCTTATCACGCCAAGTATTTTGCTCATGAGCTAACGAAACGCTGCCCTTCGGACAGCGTGGAGAAGCTTGCAGCGTCATTGGCAGATGCCCAAGTTGATTTGAATCCGCACCAGATCGATGCGGCGTTGTTTGCTTTTCGCTCACCGCTCTCGAAAGGAGCCATTCTGGCGGACGAGGTCGGCTTGGGCAAAACCATCGAGGCCGGCATTCTGCTCTCTCAGAAATGGGCGGAGCAAAAAAGACGGCTTTTGATCATTGTCCCAGCAAACCTTCGCAAGCAATGGAGCGAAGAACTTGCTGAAAAATTTTTCCTTCCTTCTGTGATGCTGGAGGCCAAGTCTTTCAATGAAGCGATCAAGTCAGGGAATCTCAATCCCTTCGACCAGAAAGCTCTCGTGATTTGTTCCTATCACTTTGCCCGATCCAAGGAGCCTTACCTCAAGTCGCTGAACTGGGATTTGGTCATCGTGGATGAAGCGCACCGGCTTCGGAATGTCTATAAGCCAACGAATCGCATTGCCAACGCGATCAAGAGCGCTATCGCGCATGCTCCTAAAGTGCTGCTTACGGCCACACCCCTGCAAAATACGCTTCAAGAACTTTACGGACTCGTGAGCATCGTGGACGAGCAAGTTTTTGGTGATTTGAAAAGTTTCAAGTCGCAGTTCTGCTCCAATCGAAGCAAAGCCGACCATGAGGCACTGAATAACCTCCCTCGCCGTTTAGAGCACCTCGAAAGCACTCTCCGCACCAATGCGGACCACGAATCGCTAAGGGATCGCTTGAAAACCGTGTGCCAGCGCACGCTTCGGCGGCAGGTTCTCGAATACATCCGCTACACGAATCGTATTCCCATCACGCAGGAATTTGTTCCGACAGCAGAAGAGCAGAAACTTTACGACCTGGTTTCGGAGTATCTTCAGCGGCCGAATCTCTATGCGCTGCCTTCGTCGCAGCGTAAGCTGATGACTTTAATTTTACGGAAGCTTTTGGCCTCCTCGACTTATGCCATCTCGGGAACGCTTGGCGCATTGGCCACGCGATTGGAGATCACTGCGAAGAACCAGAAAGCACAGGAACTTCAGCCTTCAGAAATTTCACCGGATTTTGAAACCATCGATGAACTCGAGGAGGAATGGCTCGAAGAGGAAAAAGAAAAGCCCGTGCCGGATTCCCTTACCCAAGAGCAATTGGAAGAACTCGAGGAGGAGCGACAATCGTTAGCCGAATTTCAGGCGCTGGCGGACTCGATCGTGCGCAATTCCAAAGGAGAGGCGCTCCTCGCCGCACTTCGCAGCGGCTTTGCCAAGGCGGAGGAACTCGGCGCACCGCAAAAAGCCATCATCTTTACCGAGTCCACACGCACGCAGCAATACCTCCTGCAAGTCCTCGAGGCCTCGCCCTACAAGGGAAAAATCGTTCTGTTCAACGGCAACAACAATGACCCTCGCTCGCGCGAGATTTACAAAGCCTGGATACAGCGCCATCAAGGAACGGATCGCATCACAGGATCGCCCACGGCGGATATGCGCGCCGCGCTGGTGGATTACTTCCGCGAGGAGGCCACGATCATGGTGGCCACGGAAGCGGCGGCGGAAGGCATCAACCTGCAATTTTGCTCGCTCGTGGTGAACTACGATCTGCCGTGGAACCCGCAGCGCATCGAGCAGAGAATCGGGCGCTGCCACCGCTACGGCCAGAAGCATGATGTGGTCGTGGTGAACTTCCTCAACAAAAACAACGCTGCCGATCAGCGCGTTTATGAACTCCTGAAAGACAAGTTCCAGCTTTTCAGCGGCGTGTTCGGCGCCAGCGACGAAGTGCTGGGCAGCATCGAGTCCGGCGTGGATTTTGAGACTCGCATCGCAGCCATCTATCAAAGCTGTCGGAGCACGGAGGAAATCGCCGAAGCGTTCAACACGCTGCAAAGCGAGATGGAGGAGCAAATCGACGAGCGCATGAAGGACACGCGCCGCAAGCTTCTCGAAAACTTCGATGAGGAAGTTCAGGAAAAACTGCGGGTGCAATTGAGCCAAAGCACCGAGGCCCTGAGCCGCTATGAGCAGTGGCTGTGGGCGCTCACACGCTATTGCCTGCAAGATTCGGCAGATTTCTCAGAGGATGAAAAATCCTTCCACCTGATCTCAAATCCGTTTCCTGGCGAAAACATCCACCCTGGCCCTTACCGAGTCGGAAAGCCTGTGGAGGATGTGAACCTCTACCGCGCGGGGCATCCTCTGGCACAGCGCATCATCGCGCACTGCCGGGAGCTTGAGCTACCTCCTGCGGAGATACGCTTCGATTACTCCGGCACAGGCCGCAACATCGCGGCGTTGGATTCACTACGCGGCGAGAGGGGATGGCTCACGGCCTATTCCATCACCGTCACGGCGTTTGAAACCCAAGACCATGTCCTCTTAGTCGGCTGCAAAGATGATGAAACGCCACTATTGCCCGAACAATGCCAGCGGCTCTTTACGCTGGCAGGAGAATCCGCAGAGACTTCCACCGACGCCGCAAAGATTGCGCGAGATTCTCTGGAAGGCGCGCTAGCGAAGCATCGCGGCGATATCCTTGAAAATCTGAGCGCGAAAAACGCCACCTACTTCGAGGCTGAACTCGACAAGCTCGACCGCTGGGGAGAAGACCAACGCGCCACGCTCAAACTCGAACTCAAGGAGCTTGAGGATCGCATCAAGGAACTGAAGCGGACGGCGCGGACGGCGGCGAACCTGTATTCAAAGCTGAAACTCGAGCGCGAGCGCAAGCAGTTGGATGCGAAGCGAGATGAAGCCTGGAAAGATTACGAGCTTGCAGCCCGCCAGATCGAGGCCAAGAAAGATGCGCTCATGGATGAAGTGGAAAAACGCCTTCAACAGCAGGTGAGCGAGAAGGAACTTTTCACGATCCGATGGAGACTGACTTGAGCCCTGCTTTCCCGAAGTGTGGATCTCCTCATGCCGTTTCATTTTTATTAACCCTTAGGGTAAATCATTTGATTGACATAACAGCCCGAGAATGGAAATTTCCTTCATCAACAAAAAGCTCGCCAAGCTGCTGAATCAACAAAAAGAGACCCTTCGCACCTATGGCCCCGACAATGGGGGAAGGATTCTACGACGGCTCCAGCAATTGGCTGATGCCGCCAACTTGGCAGAACTCGCCAAGCTTCCACAAACCCGAGTTCATGAACTCAAAGCAAACCGTGATGAACAAATTTCCCTGGATGTGAAACATCCCTATCGCCTGCTGATGCGGCCGAACCATAATGACACACCGCGAAAACCGGATGGTGGGCTGGATTGGGAACGCATTACCAAAGTTATTATTACGGAAGTAACAGACACACATTAAGATATGAGAAAGAGTTACCCATTTCAGCCGGATTACGCTTTCCCTCCCGGCGAAACCCTCCGCGAGACCCTGGAAGCTTTGGGGCTAACGCAAAAGGAACTGGCGACTCGCATGGGTCGGCCTTTGAAGACCATAAACCAGATCATCAAAGGGACCGCACAGATCATGCCGGAGACCGCGCTCCAGTTGGAAAAAGTGACAGGCGTTCCCTCCTCTTTCTGGAACAATGCCGAGTCGAACTACCGGGAGCGGCTCGCCCGCTTGCAGGACGAGAAGAGATTGCAGCAAGATGTCGACTGGTTGCAGCGATTTTCCTACAAAAAAATGGCCGATCTGGGCTTGGTGCCCTTTCTTCAGAACAAAGTCGAGCGCGTGGCCCAGCTGCTCCGTTTTTTCGGCGTGGCCTCACCCAAGCAATGGGATTTCACCTATGGCGAGCTCTGCGGAGCGGCCCGGAAATCCCCACGCTTCTCCACCGACTTGGGCGATTTGAGCGCATGGCTTCGCACGGGTGAAATTCTTGCCCAAAAGCAGAATTGCCTCCCCTATGACAGGGCACTCTTCATGGATCAACTTCTGAAAATTCGCGCCCTCACACCGCAAAAACCATCCTTGGTATGGCCGCAAGTCTGCGACCTCTGTGCAGCCGCAGGCGTCGCTCTCGTCCATGTCCCGGAACTCCCGAATACCCATGTGTCCGGCTTTACCCGCTGGCTCACACCGGAAAAAGCCATTATCCAACTCAGCCTGCGCTACAAGACGGATGATGCCCTTTGGTTCACCTTCTTTCACGAAGCCGCCCACATTCTCCTTCACGGAAAACGCGATGTGTTTGTCGAATATCGCGGCGAACCAAACCCCAAGGAGCAGGAGGCCGATGATTGGGCCAGCGACTTCCTCATACCTCCTTCGGCTTGGAAGGCTTTTCTTTCCTCGCTTCCCACACAATCGGATATCTCAAAGATTCAAGACTTTGCCACAAAACAGGGCATCGCCCCCGGCATCGTCCTCGGACGCCTGCAACATCGCGAAAAACGCATCCACCCAAGCAAATTCCATAGCCTCAAACAAAAAGTCGATATCGCTTGGGGCGGTATCACACAATCCGCTTGAGACTTCAGCCCACTTCCAAAAAATGAACGAACTCCCCGAAAAACTCGACCTTACCTCGCTCGACATCGCCGCCGGGCAGCGGGAGAAATTGCGGCAGCTCTTCCCCGAAGCGATCACCGAGGGCGGCAAAGTGGACTTTGATCGGCTGAAAGCCACGCTGGGCGAGGTGGTGGATACCGGCAAGGAACGCTATGGCATGAACTGGCCAGGCAAGTCGGAGTGCTTCCGCACGATCCAGGCACCGAGCCGCGCCACGCTCCGGCCTTGCCGCAAGGAGTCGGTGAACTTCGACACCGCTGAAAACCTCATCATCGAGGGCGATAATCTCGAGGCGCTCAAGCTTCTGCAAAAAGGCTACTTGGGCAAGGTGAAGATGATCTACATCGACCCGCCCTACAATACCGGCAATGAGTTCATCTACCCGGATAACTACTCCGAGAGCTTGGATACCTACCTCACCTACACGGGGCAAGTGGACGCAGGCGGAAGGAAATTCAGCACAAATACCGAAACCGACGGCCGCTTCCACTCTAAGTGGATGAATATGATGTATCCACGCTTGTTTCTCGCAAGGAATCTCTTGCGTGAGGATGGGGTGATTTTTATCTCCATCGATGACCACGAGGTGGATAACCTGCGGAAGCTTTGTAATGAGATTTTTGGGGAGGAAAACTTTTTGGGTGAATTGGTTTGGCACTCAAAGAAGGGTGGTGGTGGCGATGTCAAAACCATTGTTACTGAGCATGAATACATTTTGGCGTATGCGAAATATGATCCCGAGTCTTCGGTCGGGAAGCTCTCGGTGGAGGCGCAGCCCCTAAATCTTTTCGATGAACGGGGCAACTATCGGAAGGGGAGAGAATTGAATAAATGGGGAGCGGGATCAGCGCGCGCAGATCGTCCCACTATGTTCTTTCCGATTCCTGGCCCGAATGGTGAAGAAGTTTATCCAATTCGAAATGATGGCTCAGAAGGACGGTGGCGTCTCGGCAAGCCTGCAATGTCGAAAATCGTTGCCGACGGCAATGCGCTCTTTGAGTGCCGCACAGACGGGTCATTCATCGTTTACGAGAAGATTCGCTCTACTGATCCGAGGCGGAAATCCTATCGAACCCTTTTGACCAATGCTGGAACTGCGGCGGAAGGAACCGCGACCATAAAAGATTTGTTTGATGGGAAATCCCCATTTGATTTCCCAAAGCCTGTCGGTTTGCTTCGGAAGCTAATGGATATAGGCGGTGTTCAAGAGGATGACACCGTGTTGGATTTCTTTGGAGGCAGCGGCACAACGGCGCAAGCGGTTTTGGAGGCAAACAGAGAGACGGAATCGGATCTACGATTCATCTTGGTGCAGCTCCCAGAGGTAACAAGCAGCGGTGAGTTTGTAAGCGTGGCCGACATCACGAAAGAGCGGGTGCGGCGGGTGATTCAGAAAATGGCACACGAAGCCACGAAGACCACGAAGGAAGAGAAGGATACAAATCCGCTGAATTTGGATCTTCGTGACTCCGTGCCTTCGTGTGAGAAATCTCCGCCGCCCGGCTTCAAAGTCTTCAAGCTCGACACTTCGAACTTCAAAACCTGGGATGGCGTGCGTCCCGAGTCGCCCGAGGCGGTAGTGCAGCAGCTGGAATTGCATGTGGACCATGTGCTTGCCGGCCGCACGCAAGAAGACATCCTTACGGAACTCCTGCTCAAGTCGGGCTTCCCGCTTTCCACCCAAGTCGAACGAATGGAATTCGCACGCGAAAGCGCGAAGGGCGCGAAGTTTTATTATTCGGTGGAAGAGGGGGCGATGCTGATTTGTCTGGAGAAGGATTTGACGGCGCAAATGGTGAAGGAACTGGCCGAGAAGAAGCCGTCGCGTGTCATCTGCCTCGATGCCGGATTCCAAGGCAGCGACCAGCTCAAAACGAATGCGGTGCAGACAATGAAGGCGCGCGGTGTTTTAAAATTCCAGACGGTATGAAAAACTCACACGAAGGCACGAAGACACGAAGGGATCATGAGGAGATGTCCCGGATCGTGGTGGATTGCGCTTATCGCCTGCATGTGGAGGCGGGGCCGGGTTTACTGGAGACTGTTTATGAGGTTGTGCTGGCCAAGTTGCTTGAGAAGGAGGGTCTGCAAGTGCGGCGGCAGGTGCCAGTGCCCATTGAGCTCATGGGAATGCGGTTCGATGAAGGCTTTCGCGCCGATATCATTGTGGAAGGCACTTTATTGTTGGAACTCAAGTCGGTCGAAAACATCGCTCCCGTCCACTCCAAGCAGGTGCTGACTTACCTCAAGCTGCTCAATCTTCCTCTCGGTCTCCTCATCAACTTTGGAGCGGCCACAATCAAAGAAGGCATTAAGCGCATTGTGAACGGCAATCAATCGTTCACCTCCTCATGCCTTCGTGTGAATCAAAAGCCGTGAAACGGCAATTCAACCCGATGCCCGCTCCGAACTCCCAACATAAGGGGTCAAGCTCCCAACATAACGGGCTGAACTCCCAACATAACGAGTCGGACTCCCAACATAACGGGCCAAGCTCCCAACATTTGAAGAAATTGGCGGCGCTGGAGGCAGAGTCTCCGCCAAACAAGCAGGAGCAGCTTTGTTCTCCACTCGGTTTCCTCCTCAAGTTTGGGACCACCTCAATCAAGAAAAGGATTAATCGCCCCATGAATAGCAAACACCCCTTCCTGCCTTCGTGTCTTCGTGCCTTCGTGTGAACCCATTGCCATGAAACTCCAATTCGACCCGAAGCAGATCTACCAGATCGAAGCGGTCCAGGCCGTAACGGATCTTTTCGATGGGCAACCGCTCGCCAAGGCGGACTTCTCCACAATCCTGCAAACCTTCGACACGCCGCTCTTCGGTTCAGTGAATCAAAACGAGCTGGGAGTCGGAAATGCCATGGCGCTTGCAGAAGGAACCCTGCTTGAAAACCTCCAGCGCGTTCAAGAGCGCAACTTGCTCGATGTAGCAACCAACGACCATGGCGTGGAAGGCTGGGCCTGGACGGATGAAGCCGGAAGCCACTGGTGCCCGCATTTTTCGGTGGAGATGGAGACAGGCACGGGGAAGACCTATGTTTACCTGCGCACGATCTTCGAACTCCACCGCAAGTATGGCTTCAAGAAGTTCATCATCGTGGTTCCCAGCGTGGCAATCCGCGAGGGCGTGTTGAAGAATCTGGAAATAACGCGCGACCACTTCCGCGCGCTCTACAACAATGTCGAGGCGGAGCACTATGTGTATGACGCCAAGCGCGTGAGCCAGCTCCGGCAATTTGCCACGAGCAACAGCGTGCAGATTTTGGTGATGAATATCGATGCCTTCCGCAAAAATTTCTCCGGCACGGAGTCGGAGCAGCGGAGCAATGTGATCTACAAGGAAAGCGACAAGCTCTCGGGCCGCCAACCGATCGAATTCGTGAGGGCGGCGAATCCGATCGTGATCATCGACGAGCCGCAGAGCGTGGACAACACGGACAAGGCTCAACTCGCGATACAAGCCCTGAATCCTCTCTGCACGCTGCGCTACTCGGCCACCCACAAGAACCCCTACAACCTCATCTACAAGCTCGATCCGATCCGCGCCTACGAGCTGCGGCTAGTGAAACAGATCGTCGTGGCGAGCGTCACAGGCGAGAACGCCCACAACGAGGCCTATGTGAAGCTGGTGAAGGTGGACAACAAGAATGGCATCAAGGCTACGGTGGAGATCGATGTGGAGCAGGCCGAAGGCGTGAAGCGAAAGAAAGTCGCTATAAAAAGCGGCGATGACCTCCACTACAAATCCGGCGAGCGCGCCCTGTATGCGAACGGCTACCAGATCGCCGAGATCAATGCGGAGCCCGGCAACGAATTTGTGCTCTTGAGCAATGGGCGACGCTTGGCGCTCGGCCAGGAGACGGGAGGCATGCGCGACGACCTCTGGCGCGAGCAAATCCGCCGCACCATCGAGCGGCATCTCATCAAGGAGGCCCAGCTCCAAGGGAGGGGGATCAAGGTGCTCTCGCTCTTCTTCATCGATCGCGTGGCGAACTACCGTGGCACCGACGACGAAGGACGCCCCGTCGCGGGCAAGTTCGCTCTGGCCTTTGAGGAGTGTTACCGCGAGCTGGTGAAGGACGAGCGTTTCAAGAGCCTGCTGCCATGGCCGGTGGAGCAACTCCACAACGGCTATTTCTCCCAAGACAAAAAGGGCATTCTCAAAGACACCAAGGGCGACACGCAGGCGGATGATGATGTCTATGGCCTCATCATGCGCGACAAGGAACGCCTCCTCTCGGCCGAGGAGCCGCTGCGGTTCATTTTCAGCCATTCCGCGCTGCGCGAAGGGTGGGACAATCCGAATGTGTTCCAGATCTGCACGCTGAACGAAACGAGTTCCGCCACGAAGAAGCGGCAGGAGATCGGCCGTGGCCTCCGCCTGCCCGTCAACCAGGCCGGTGAGCGTGTGTTCGATGAAAACATCAACAAGCTGGTGGTCATCGCTAATGAGAGCTACGAGGATTTTGCAAAGTCCCTCCAAAACGAATACGAGGAGGACTGTGGCGTGACCTTCGGCAAGGTGCCGATGCTGGCCTTCGTGAAACTCGAAAGACTGGAAGGCGAGGAAACAAAGCCGATCGGAAGAACCGGCTCCGAAGCCATCTGGAACGCGCTCAAGACCAGTGGTGTCGTGGATGGCAACGGACGCATCAGCAGCACATTCGATCCAAAAAAGCCCGGCTTCGAGTTGCCCCTGCCGGAAGCCTACAAGGAACTCCATGGTGATGTGCTCGAAGTGCTCGCATCCTACCAACTGGAACGCCACATCAAGCGCGACGAAGTGCCGAAAAAACTCGTATTCAAGAAGGCCGTCGCCCTCGACGAGGACTTCCAGGAACTCTGGAGCCGCATCAAGCACCGCACCACCTATGCGGTGGAATACAGCACGGAAACGCTGGTGCAAAATGCCGTGCGCGAAATCCGAAAGATGGATCGTATTGACGCCGTGCGCCTGAGCTATCGCGAAACCGGCATGGAAATGGACCGGCGCGGCCTCGCTGGAACCGTGCTGCGCGAGGGCGGAAGAAGCGAGGCGTATCGCGGCACGCTGCCCGATGTGCTCGCCTACCTCCAAAGCGAAACAGAACTCACACGCGGAACTCTTGTTCGAATCCTGAAGGAATCAGACAAGCTGGAGGAATTCCTGATCAACCCGCAAAAGTTTATGGATGCCGTGGCGACTATTCTACGCCATGAGATGAACCGCCTCATCATCGACGGCATCAAGTATGAGCGCATCGAAGGTGACGAATTCGAGATGCGGCGCTTTGAAGAGGAGGAAATCCTCAGCTATCTCAACAATCGGCTGGAGGTCAAAAAATCGATCTTCGACGCCGTGGTCTATGACTCGGAAATCGAGCGGAAATTTGCGGAGAGCTTGGACGACCGCGAAGACATCCGCCTCTTTGTCAAACTGCCTTGGTGGTTCAAAATCGAAACACCCATCGGCGACTACAACCCGGACTGGGCGATCGTCAAACACGACAGCTCCGTCCTCTATCTCGCCCGCGAAACAAAAGGCACCAAGGACTTTGAAAAACTTCGCAACGCAGAGGCCGACAAAATCCGCTGCGGTCGTCGCCACTTCGAGGCCTTGGATGTGGATTTCAGCGTGGTGACCGCTGCCAGCGAGATTTGAGAACTCGCGGCTCCCTTCTTTTGCTTGCCTCCGCAGGGGCATCCGCCGATAAGTTGACGCCTTGTAAACACCCCGAACCGGGGATTTTTCCAGAGGATTTTCAAACATGAGCGAAACGGCAACACCAGTGAAGATGGTCAATGTGCAGATCGACGGGGAGTGGAAACAATTTCCCAAGGGAACGCGCGTGATCGAGGCCTGCATGCAGAGCGGCAAATTCATTCCGCACTACTGCTACCACCCCAAACTCAGCTCGCCCGGCAACTGCCGCATGTGTCTTGTGGAGACCGGCCGCCCGAAGATGACTCCCGACCGCCAGCCCGTGCTGGATGCCAATGGCAAGCCCGAGATCGGCTGGGGGCCGAAGCCTGAGATTTGCTGCGCGATGGAAGTCGCCGAGGGCATGGGCGTTCGCACCTCCTCACCGCTTGTCGAAGAATGCCGCAAGGGCGTGATGGAATTTTTGCTCATCAACCACCCGCTCGACTGTCCGATTTGCGACCAAGCGGGCGAGTGCCGGTTGCAGGAATTTTCTGTCGAGTTTGGCAAAGGCGAATCCCGTTTCATCGAAGAAAAGGTGAAAAAACCCAAGCGCGTGGACCTCGGCGAGCGCATCGTGCTCGACGACGAACGCTGCATCATGTGCTCGCGCTGCATCCGGTTCATGAAGGAAATCGCACACGACGATGTGCTGGGCTTCCTGAATCGCGGCAGCCACACGACCCTCTCGGTCTATCCGGGCAAGAAACTCGACAACAACTACTCGCTGAACACGGTGGATATCTGCCCCGTGGGCGCTCTCACGAGCAAGGATTTCCGCTTCAAGATGCGTGTCTGGTTTTTGAAGGAAACCAAGAGCATCGATGTGAATTGCGGCATGGGGTCGAATATCCTGATCTCCAGCCGCGAGAACACCGTTCACCGCATTACTCCGCGCGAGAACGATTTCGTGAATTCCTGCTGGATGCCGGACAGCCACCGCCTGAATTTCCATTACCTCAACAGCGAATCCCGCCTCACCGATCCGGTCGTGAAAGGCGAAGAGGTGCCTGCCCATTGGACTCGCGCCCTAGCAGCGGCCGCAGAGCAGCTCAAGGGCCGCGACCCAGCCAAAACCGCCCTCATCGCTTCCGCCCGCATGACGAACGAGGAACTCTTCCTCGCACGCCGCCTCGCTGCCGGCCTGAAAATCGAGAATTTCGATGTCTTGCCCCGTCCGCAGAAGGGCGACGGATTTCTCATCTCGGATGATGGAAATCCGAACACCACCGGCGCAAAGCTCCTTGGCTTGGCCACAGGAAAACTCCCCGCCATTGCGGCAGGCGTGGCCTCCGGCCAAATCACCGGCCTCATCGTGCTCGGAGAGGATGCAGTGGATTGCGGCATTTCCGAAGAGCACCTCAAAAATCTCGAAACGCTTGTAGTGACCGGCATTCTTGCCAACGCCACCACACGCCGCGCGACCGTCGTTCTGCCGACCAGTGGCTGGGCTGAAAAACGCGGCAGCATGATCAATATCAAAGGCCGCATCCAACGCCTCAACCAGGCCATCCAGCCTCCGGGCCAGGCCCGCGACGACTGGGAAGTCCTGCGCGACCTCGTGCAGGCCACGGGCGGCTCGAACGGAGTTTACACGATCGAGGAGGTCTTCAAAATGATGGCATCCGAGGTTCCTGCCCTTCAAGGCCTGACCCTCAGCCGTATCGGAGATCTCGGCACGGAACTCGCGCTCAACTCCTGAGAATGCGCCGCCTTGCTCTCCTGGCAGCGGCCGCACTGGCTCTCGCCGGATGCGGAACACCGGAAAAGTCGACACAACCATCGACTCTGCGCGAGACACAGATCGAGTGGCTGGGCAACCAGTGCTACCGCTTCACCTCGTCCATCGGCACCACCATTCTGGCAAATCCCTACGCCGCAAAAACCGGCGGACGCACCCTCCCCTCGCCACTCAAGAGCGATGTCGTCTTGATCACCTCCGAGCGCTCGGATTTCAACAACATCAACGCCATCGACAACCAACCATCCGTTCTGCGCGGAGGTGTGGGAATCGGGGTCAACAATGTCACAGGCATCAGAATCCTTGGCGTTCCGAGTTACAGAAACCCGGAAATGCCGACATCCGATGGCATGAACCTCTTTTTCACTTGGACGATGGATGGCATGCGCTTCTGCTTTGCCGGAGTCCCGACCCGCCCGCTGGATGCCGAGCAAATCTCCCAGATCGGCGCGGTGGATGTCCTGCTCTTCAATCCAGAAATGCTCTCGTCCGAGGCCAGAAGCCAGATCATTGCCAAGCTCCGCCCGCGCTTGGTTATTCCGACTGGCTCGCGTGATTGGACAACCGGCGGCATTCACAACTCGCAGGGTCCGAAATTTGCCTTCACCCGCGAAATGCTCCCGCAGCAAACCACAACTCTGCTCTTCAATCCGTGACCAAACGAATTCTCATCACTGGCTCCGGGGGCCGCGAACACGCCTTGGCGTGGAAGCTCAGCCAATCCGCTGGCGTGGAAAAAATCTTCATCGCTCCGGGCAATGCCGGCACCGCAGCCATCGGCGAGAATGTGCCCATCGCACCTGAGGATGTTTCCAGCCTTGTCGCCTTTGCAAAAGCCAACGCTATCGACTTCACGGTCGTCGGCCCTGACGATGCGCTGGCAGCGGGAGTCGTCGATGCTTTTGAGGATGCAGGCTTGAAAATTTTCGGTCCGCGCGCAGCGGCAGCCCGCCTCGAATCGTCGAAGGCGTTTGCGAAGGATTTCATGATCCGCCACGGAATTCCCACGGCGGACTACCGCGAATTCACCGACAGCACGGCGGCCAGGGAATACTGCCGCACCGCAAAATACCCGCTCGTGGTGAAGGCCGACGGACTCGCGCTCGGCAAGGGCGTGATCATTGCCGGAAATTTCTCCGAAGCCGAAGCCGCCTTGCGCCTCTGCATGGAAGACCGCGCTTTTGGCGAGGCCGGAAGCCGCGTCGTAGTCGAGGAATTCCTCGAAGGCGTCGAATGCTCGATCCACGCCCTTGTGGACGGCTCCACCTATCTTCTCTTCCCCGATTGCCGCGACCACAAAAAAGCCCACGACGGCGACCAGGGGCCGAACACCGGCGGCATGGGCACGATCAGCCCGAGTGGATCGGTGGATGACACCCTGCGCGCCCGCATCCGCTCCGAAATCCTCGACCGCTTCATCGCCGGCATCCAAAAAGACAAACTCGATTTCCGTGGCATGCTTTTCCCCGGCCTCATGCTCACTGCCTCAGGCCCGAAGGTTCTGGAATTCAACTGCCGCTGGGGCGATCCCGAAACGCAAGTGCTCGTTCGGCGCTTGGACTCGGATCTCCTGCCACTTCTGGAATCCACCGCCGCAGGCGCGCTCGGTGGGGCAACTCCAGCGTGGGATGAAAAAGCCGCCGTCTGCGTGGTTCTCGCCTCGGGCGGGTATCCGGGCTCCTACGAAAAAGGCAAAGCCATCAGCGGCCTCGCCGATGCCGCCAGCCTCGATGAGTTGGAGGTTTTCCATGCCGGAACAAAGGCTTTAAATGGGGAAATCGCGACCAACGGTGGCCGTGTGCTGGGCGTCACCGCGAAGGCTGAAACCCTCGAAGCCGCCCGCATCCTGGCATACAAGGCGGCCGATAAAATTTCGTTCGCAGGTGTCCAACGTCGGAACGACATTGGCGCCACGCCTACCCACTGATGAAATTTTTCCCCCTCGTTCTCTCCGCCTGCCTCACGGCAACCGCTCTGGCAGAGGATGCGCCCGCCACTGACAAACCTTCCCCGACACCAACCCCCACTTTGAGGGAAGCGGTGGATTCCTTGGACGAATCACAAATCCAAAAAGCCATCGACGCCTTAGAAGCGAACTACCTCTCCCCCGAGGCGCTCGACAATGTTTCCCGCCAGAAGGCACTCTTGGAGGGCCTTCTCCTTCGTCTCGGTGCCGGAGCGGACTTCAATCAAGCAGGGAATGCCACTTCAAAGCCCGTTCCCTTTCTGGCCGAAATTCTCGATGGTCGCATCGGTTACATTCGACCCGGAGCCATGAGTGCCGCCGCCCTCAAGCAGACGGACTCCGCCCTCGGCAACTTCGCCGACAAATCGATACCTGCCGTGATCCTCGACCTCAGGGGCATACCGGGCGGCACGGAATTCGACATCGCCGCCGATTTCGCCCGGCGCTTTTGTCCCAAGGGGAAAATCCTTTTCACCATCGAAAAACCGAACGCCAAACAGGAACGAATCCTGACCGCCGACCGCGAGTCCGTTTTCCAAGGCATACTTGTCGTGCTGACCGATACCGACACCACGGGAGCAGCCGAGGCGCTTGCCGCCACGCTGCGCGCAAATTCCAGCGGCATGATCGTGGGCGCCAAGACTGCAGGCGGCGCGGTGGAATTTTCCGAATTTCCCATCGGAGGAGGCAAAACAATCCGCCTCGCCATCTCCCGCGTCTCGCTCCCAGGTTCAGGGCCTATTTTCCCCACCGGAGTGAAGCCCGACATCGAAATCAGCCTGCCCGCCGAAACGCAGAAAAAAATCTTCGAACTCACCAAAGAAAAAGGCGTGAGCCAATTCGTCTTCGACACCGAACGCCCACGCATGAACGAAGCGGCCTTGGTCGCCAACACCAACCCCGAAATCTCAAGCACCGCCGAGTCCGACGACGACAGCGAACCCCTCCGCGACACAGTCCTGCAACGCGCCGTCGATCTCGTAACGGCAATTTCTTTCTATAAAAAATAGTTCACCTTCCGCGCGTGATGCAGGCAGGCCTCCTCGGGATTGACAGCGTGTTGCCCGCGAATGCGCTCCAGTTGTCTTTCAACAGACCGCCGCACGGATGGCCCTGAAATGCGACCAACCCACGCCTTCAATTCCCTCCACTTGAGACCGCGCAGGTCGGTTTCCGGCAAACTTCCGCTCACAGTGCTTCGATTCATCGCCGAGAGATAGGCCAGATCGAAAATCGCTTTTTCCGCCGACGCCACAAACCCATCCACCTTGCTGTCATAGCTGTAGCCGCCGAACAACTCGGGCGCGATACAGTGAAAGGACAGCTTCGCCCCGGCCATCTCGATTTCGCCCGGTCGTCCCAGCGTCATGGCAAAATGCTTCTGCGGAATTTGCTGGATTCGATCATGAACGCGCAACGCCGACCAACCCGAGAGGTAGGCCTGATAAGGATCGGCAGCCGCTGCGACGAGGACTCCAGGTTTCAATGCCGAGCCCCCGACCAGCCAGTGTCCCCTCTTGAGAGGAGTGGCAAGCCCTTCAGTGGACAGCCTTCTCAGAGCCATCGAGGCGGCTGGAATGCTGAGGCCCGTGAGCTGCGCCGCTTCGCGGGTGGTGACCCGGTTGCGGCCAACCAATTTCTTGAAAAAGGCGCTGGCGTTCATTTTGATTCAGGCACGGGAAAGGTCGTTGCCAACACGATCAACCATGGTCTTCCAAGCCTCGGGAGTTCCATAATGCTCTGCCAAGTCGTTCGGCAGATAGGGAACCACCTGTTCCCTGAACATCTCAAATGTAATCAGCCCCAACTGCTCCACCGCTCGGGCAGCGAGCCATGATGGAACTCCTCTGACGGCTTCGGCAAATGAGGAGAGGTGATTCAGATCGAAGACATCACGGGCCTGCACTTGGGTGCGGGTCGCAAGGGCATTGATCTTCTGCCTGTAAGCTGCCTCGGCAGTGTAATGGTTGAATACAAAAGGCACCACCCGCCGCTCGGCAAGAAGCGAGGCTGCTGGCGGCTCAACCGCGCACCCCGCAAACTCCTCGTCCCCCCGGCGGGAAAACTCCAAACGGGTCGCAATGGGAGTTTCCTGATAAATGATATGAAACTTCCAGCGTTGGACTGTTGGGGTCTGCTTTGAAGGCTTGATCTCGCTCAACGCAATACCGGCCGCCGCAAGTTCGGTCAGGAGTGGTTTGGCTGTCAGAACCTTGCTCACATTCTTTTTCAGAATTTCCACCCCCACTTTCCTTGCCTCGAAATCCATATCCTCGGAAAGACGGGCCGAATTGTGATACAGCCTCAAATTGACCCCGCCCTTCAAACAGACCGTCCCCGGACTAACCGTCGCCGCAAAATGCCTTAGAAAGACAAGGTGGAATTTTTCGACCGCCTCACGATTGTTCATTGTTAATAATTAACAAATACATTGATAAATCACAATAGATTTTCGATTCAAAAGTGCGAGCTCAACGCTTTCATCAACTCGCAGGCAAGCAACTGCGCTTGCGCGGTATCAGCGCATATTCCTTATGGTGAGAAATTATTGTTTTTAAGTTTGTAAAATACAGACGAACTTCACCCAATGAAGATAGTGACCCGTGAAATGAAGGTCTATTTGTCGCAGGGAGAAAAATTGGAGGCCCATGGCGAGATCATCGAAGTTTTGAACCGGGGGAAGCTGAGGGTTCGTTTGATTCCGGCGGGTGGGCGTCAGCGTGTGATTTGGGATGATCATTTGGCCACGGCGATTCCCAACAAAGGGACTTCCACAACGGAGACGGTTGACCGTGATCGGGGAAGCCGCTGGTAAGGCATGCGTTTCCTTCGACGAGCGGCAATGCGCCTTGGCTAGACTCGCCGGGCTAAAAGTGCTCGAACCAATTTCCGACTGACTGGCGCACAAGCCCTGATGAACTCAGCGGCGTTTTTTCGCCGTGTGCGAAGCGGTAACAGTCAAAGCCAAGCCACCCCGTGCGGCGAAGGCGCCGGTGACCGTCATGCTTTCCGGCGCACATACGGCGACGAGGTCGTCGAGGATGCGGTTCACGATCTGTTCGTTGAAAGATGGCGTGTTCCGGAAGGCGGCGAGGTAATATTTGAGCGACTTTGTCTCCACGCAGCGTGCGGCGGGCACATACTCGATGACGATCTCCGCGTAATCAGGCTGTCCGGTCACGGGACACACCGACGAGAAATCCGCCGTATCCACCCGCACGACATAGCCACGGCCCGGATGG
Source organism: Terrimicrobiaceae bacterium (assembly GCA_044369905.1). Classification (GTDB taxonomy): domain Bacteria; phylum Verrucomicrobiota; class Verrucomicrobiia; order Chthoniobacterales; family Terrimicrobiaceae; genus UBA967. The sequence goes on from JBILWM010000013.1 coordinate 21,121, forward strand.
CTGTTCGCAAAGGTTTCGAGAATCTCGACAGAGGGTTCCTGGGGCAGTGCGGATGCGCTTCCGAGGAGGCGCAGGGACTTGTTGGCTTTGGCGGATTTTTTGCTCATGGCGCAAGCTTGGCAGGGCGACATCGCGGATTCCAGAAACAATCCACTTCATACAATGCAGAGCTCAACTTTTGCTTCAAGAGACCAAGGGAAACATTCATTATTCGGCTACAAACTTAGTTTAGCAGGAGTTCAAAAATGAGACTGATTGTTCAACCCGACGAGGGAGCAGCACCCGTCATCGAATTCATCCGCTCGGCGCGAACGAGCCTTATTCTCAAGCAATTCACCTTCACGCATCCCGAGATTCTGCAGGCCTTGCTGGAGTCTCATGCAGCTGGCGTTGCCGTGCGCGTGATGTTGAACGCCAAGCGCTCGGGGGGTGATCGCGCGAATGATGAAACCTTCGCCGCCTTGGAAAAAGCGGGCGTGCCTGTGCACTGGTCGAATCCCGATTTCTATTTCACGCACGAAAAATCCATGGTCGCCGATGGAGCGCGGGCCATGGTTGCCACCTACAACCTTTGTGAAAAGTATTTCACCCGCACAAGGGACTACGGGCTCATCGTCGAAAACACCGCCCAAGCAGCGCAGATCACGGAATGCTTCGATGCCGATTGGAACAGGACTGCCTGGACGCCTTCAACGGATACCGGCCTCGTGTGGAGCAACAGCGGCTCCCGGATTGCCGTGGCGCGCTTCATCGACGCCGCTAAGGAATCCCTGCTCGTGCAGCACCCGAAATTCGTCGATGCCGCCGTGCTCGACCGCATCGTGGACGCCGCCTCGCGCGGCGTGAAGGTGCGCGTGCTCTGCGGGGGACGCCACGGCATCAGCGAATGCGACATTCTCGACACCTTTGCCTCGCTGCGCATCATGCATCGGGCAGGAGCAAAGATTCACAAACAAAAAAAACTCCGCGTCCATGCGAAGCTCCTTGTGGCTGATGGCAAGCGCGCCTTCCTAGGCTCGATGAATCTCGACCGCTCCGCCTTCGATCTCCGGCGCGAACTGGGAATCACCATACAGAGCCGCGAGGTCGTTTCCAAACTGATCGAAACTTTCCACAACGACTGGGAGGACTCGCATCACTACGACGCGCCGGACCCGCTTGACCCTGCACAGCACCACGAGAACGACTTCCCGCACGATCCCGAGCTGCATCATGAGTGACGCTGCAAAGGCGCGCCCCTCGCTTGTGGAGCTGGCGCTCACTTTCAACCACATCTCGCTGGCCTCCTTTGGCGGCGGGCTATCGGCCTGGTCGCGCGAGGTTGTGGTCGTGGAGAAGAAATGGATGAGCGAAGAGGAATTTTTGAGCATTCTCACGATGTGCCGCATCCTCCCCGGGGCGAATCAGGTGAATGTGGCCATTTTCGTCGGAGCGAAATTCCTCGGTCTGTCAGGTGCCGTCGCCGCTGTCTTCGGTCTCACATTTTTGCCGGCCGTTCTCATCCTCCTGCTCGGAGCCGCCTATTTCCAATACAGCCATGAGCCAGCGCTCCAGAATGCATTGAAAGGCGCGGCAGCCGGAGCGATCGCACTCACTCTCTCGATGGCCTTCAAAACTGGACGCAAGTGCCTACTCAGCGCGGTTCCCTGGATTCTTTTCGCGGCCACATTTTTCCTGAACGGCATCCTGCGCTGGCCGCTCTTCGGCGTCCTTGCAATCACAGCACCGCTCGCCCTGCTCTGGGCCTGGCCCAAGGTCAAATGAAAGACGAAGGCCTCAACCTCATCCATGTGCTGATCCTCTTCAGCTCGCTGTCTCTTCTTTCCATCGGCGGCGGTAATACCGTCATCCCGGAAATGCACCGCAAGGCGGTGGATGCCTATTCTTGGATGAACGGAAAACAATTCGCCGACCTCTTCGCGATCTCGCAAGCCGCCCCCGGCCCCAGCATTCTGCTCGTCACACTCATCGGCTACAAAGCGGCAGGCATCACTGGAGCCGTTCTGGCAACCGTGGCCATGATCCTGCCAGCCGGCATCCTCGTTTATCTCGTGAGCCGCCTCTGGAGCCGCTCGGTGGATTCCCCCCTCCGCTCCGCCATCGAGCGCGGCTTCGCACCCCTCACCGTCGGACTCGTCCTCGCCAGCGGTTGGGTCATGAGCAAATCCGCCGACCACGACTGGCGCGCCTGGCTTCTCACCGGTGCCTGCACACTCCTCTGCACCACCACGAAAACCAACCCCATTCTCATCGTCGGCGGGGCTGCGCTCATTGGCTGGCTAGGCTGGGTTTGATCTTCCTCGGTCGAACCAAAAATTTGGACGATCGTCCAAATTTTTGGTTCACGAGCTCCCTGATGGCGGCCAATTTGGATAGCAATTCCAAGCGGAGAATTTTTCCACCTTTCCTGCGGGCCTCTGTTTAAGGCAACCTGCGGGAAATGCTGAATTACATCTGGCTGGGCTTGATTTTGCTGGCGATGCTGCTCGGAGGCTTTGAGGGGAAGCTGCAGGAGGTGACAGCCGCAGCATTTGAAGCCTGCAAGACAGCGGTGATGACGCTTGCGCTGCCACTTGCCGGAGTCATGGCCCTCTGGCTTGGCTTGATGAAAATCGCCGAGAAATCAGGTCTGGTGAATCTCCTCGCCCGAGCCCTCCGCCCGATCCTGTGCCGGATTTTTCCAGATGTTCCCGCAAACCACCCGGCCATGGGGTCCATGGTCATGAACATGGCCGCCAACATGCTGGGTCTCAGCAACGCGGCGACCCCGCTCGGCCTGCGCGCCATGCAGGACCTTGAAAAGCTGAACCCTCGCCCCGGCACGGCCACCAATGCCATGTGCACTTTTTTGGCGATCAACACGAGTTCGATTCAGTTGATACCAGCCACCACGGTGGCGATCTTGGCTGCGGCGGGATCCGCAAGCCCCACAGCCATCATCGGAACCACATTCTTTGCCACCTGCTGCTCGACCATTGCAGCCATCCTTGCCGTGAAATTTTTTGAGCGCCTGCCCATGTATGCCCTGCCAAAAGTCGAGAACCCGACTGCGCCGGCGGAGCTGGATTCGATTGAAAATTCAGAGTCTTTCCAGAAACCAAAATGGTGGGGAACTCTCATTCTTCTGGCATTTGCGGGATGCTTCCTGATTTTTGGCTGGCAATTCATACAGGCTCAAATCGCGACACGCGGCCCTTTGGTGAATCTTGTCGATGCCGTCTCCTACCTTGCGATTCCCTTCCTACTCGCCTTCTTTCCACTCTACGGCTCACTCAGCGGCGTTAAGGTGTATGAAGAATTCGTGGAAGGTGCCAAAGAAGGATTTCAAGTCGCGATCCGCATCATCCCCTATCTCGTGGCCATCATCTCCTCCGTAGCCATGTTCCGCGCCGCAGGCGGTATCGATGTCATCACGCGATTCATTGGCCCTGCTTTGAATGCGGTTCAGTTCCCGACAGAACTCCTCCCGCTCGTCCTCATACGCCCCCTGAGTGGCAGCGGGGCGAATGGTCTTTTCGCCGAGCTTGTTCAGGCCCACGGCCCGGACAGCCTCATCACCCGCATGGGCGCCACCGTGCTCGGCAGCAGCGAGACCACATTCTATGTCCTCGCCGTTTACTTCGGCTCCGTGGCCATCCGCCGAACCAGACACGCCGTCCCTGCCGGCCTCGTCGCAGACCTCTTCGGCGTCGCGGCCTCAGTCATCATCTGCCGCTTGGTCTTCGGGGCATAGGCGTGCCCCGAGGTTGCTTTTCCGCGCAAGGGGACTATATGACAAACAAATCAGATCGCTTATGAACTCACCCACCACAATGCCTGTCAGTGAACTTCCTGCGGAGGCTCGCGGGGCTTTTCTTGTCCGCACATACAGCCACCTTGCCTTGGCGATTGCTCTTTTTGTGGGGATCGAAGTTTGGTTTTTCAATACCGGGATTGCGAATACGATTGTGCAGGCTTTCGATAGTGTGTCGTGGCTGATTGTGCTTGGTGGCTTTATGCTTCTGTCTTGGCTGGCGACTTTTCTGGCAAATCCCTCGATCTCACGGCCGCTGCAATATCTCGGGCTGGTTTTGTATGTTTTCCTGCAGGCGGTCATTACGGTCCCGCTTCTTGATATTGCGAACCAGACGGCTCCTGGAGTCATTGCCAGCGCTGCGCAGGCCACGCTCGGAGGGTTCTTCTTACTGACGGCTGTTGTAGTGACAACTCGGAAAGATTTTTCGTTCCTGCGAACATTCCTCATCTGGGGTGGCTTGCTTGGTCTGGCAGCGATCGTGTGTGCGGTGCTTTTCCAATTCGATCTTGGCACATGGTTTTCGGTGGGGATGGTTGCCCTTGCCGGGGCATCGATCCTCTACACGACATCCTCGATCATGCGCGACTACCCCGAGAATGCGGATCTCTCAGCCGCCATCCAGCTCTTTGCGGCAGTCGCGATGATGTTCTGGTATATGTTGCGGCTCTTCATGGGATCGCGCCGCTAAGTGTGTAGCTCCCCTCCGCTGCGATGCTAAATATCGCGCTCAAGATGCTGTTTCGCGACCGGGCGAAATACACGATGCTCGTTTGTGGCCTCGCCTTTTGCTCGCTTCTCATGTGCCAACAGTCATCGGTCTTTTGCGGACTGATGATGTGGACGACGGCGACGGTGCGAAACATTGGCGCGCCGGTGTGGGTGGTGGATGCCAAAGTCGAGCAGGCGAACGAGGTCATCCCGATGCGGCAGATCGAGGTTGATCGTGTGCGCAGTGTGCAGGGCGTGGCATGGGCGGTCCCGCTTTACATCGGCATCGAGCAGGCCCGCCTCGGTGACGGATCTTTTCAAAATGTGCAAGTCGTCGGCCTAGATACAGGCACGCTGACTGGACGGCCAATGAATATGAAAGCCGGCCGCATCGAGGATTTGCGACTTCCTGACTCGGTGGTGGTCGATCAAGTCGCGGTGGAAAAATTCCGTCGCAAGGGCATCAAAATTGAGCTGGGGACGACATTTGAGATCAATGACAAATCCGCCCGCGTTGTCGGCATCTGCCATGTGAGCCGGAGTTTTCTTGGGCAGCCCTATATCTACACGACCTATGACCGTGCGCTGGAATACGCGAAGCCCTCACGCAAACAGCTCAGCTATGTGCTGGCGGCGCCGATGCCGGGAATCACCGCCGAAGAACTGGCAACGCGCATCGACAAGCTCGACGGATTGCGTGCGATCGAGAGCGACGACCTCTTCTGGATGACGATTCGCTGGTATATCAAAAACACGGGGATTCCGATCTCCTTCGGAACCGTGGTGATCCTCGGCCTGATCGTCGGCGTGGCGATTGCCGGGCAGACATTCTACCTTTTCGTCCACGACAACCTGCGTTTTCTGGCCGCCTTCAAAGCAATGGGTGCCCGCAATTCGACCCTCGCCGTGATGGTTCTGGCACAGGCTTTTTCCGTGGGATTCATAGGCTATGGCATCGGCGTGGGATTGGCTGCGTGGTTCGGAAACACCGTGCTCGCCAAGGAGGCGCCGCCCTTTTTCATGCCTTGGCAAGTGCCGGCATTCGTCGCCTGCGTGATCCTTTTCATTTGCTCCTTCTCCGCTCTCATCGGCCTCGCAAAAGTGATGCGTCTCGAACCTGCGGTCGTCTTCCGATGAACAACAAAATCGCAGTCCGCGTCGAGAATGTGGTGAAAAGTTTCAGCGGCGGCGACTCCCGCGTTTTTGCACTCAAAGGCGCCAGCTTGGAGGCGAGATTCGGTGAGATTCTCATGATCGTCGGTCCCTCGGGTTGCGGAAAAACAACGCTCCTAAGTGTGATCTGCGGCACGCTGAAGTTCGAGGAAGGCAAAATCACCGTCTTCGACAAGGACCTCGGAAAAATGCGTAACGGCGAGATAACCCGCTTCCGCCTCGAGAACATCGGCTTCATTTTCCAGCAGTTCAATCTCATCCCCACTCTCACAGCGGTGGAGAATGTTTCGATTCCGCTCATCCTGCAGGGCAAGCCAACTGCCGAAGCCGAGAGAAAAGCCCGCGCCGTCCTCGAGGAGGTCGGGCTGGGGGAGAAATTCAAATCCTACCCGAACCAACTCTCCGGCGGCCAGCAGCAGCGCGTGGCGATTTCGCGCGCGCTTGTCCACGAGCCGCGCCTGATCATCTGCGACGAGCCCACCGCCGCGCTCGACTCCGTGAGCGGACACAAAACGCTCGAACTCCTCAAAGCCAGTGCACTGAAACCCGACCGCTGCGTGATCATCGTCACACACGACAGCCGCATTTATCCATTTGCCGACCGCATCGTTCAGATGGACGATGGACATGTGATCGGCCACTTCGACGACCATACCCAACTCCAGCATGCCTAAGCGCCTCTCCTTCTATATCGCACTCGCCGGGATCATTGCCGTTACACTCCTCGTTTTGCGCCTGCGCGAAAGCGGCCCAACGCCTCAACCACTCGTCCCTCCCCCACAATCGCCTTACGCCGACTCCATCGGGGGCCGAGGTCTCGTGGAGAGCGTGAACGAAAATGTCCGCATCGCACCGGCCACCTCCGGCCTGATTCGGGAGGTCGCGGTAAAAGTGGGAGACAAGGTTTCTAAAGACGATGTGCTTTTCGCAATGGACGACCGCGACGCCCTCTCGCAGGTGAAAGTGCAAGAAGCCCAAGTCGCCGTGCTCGAAGCCCAAGTTGCAACTTCCCAAACCATCGTCGCCGACCGTAAAGACCAACTCGACCGCACCACCCGCCTGCGCGAAAAAAATGTCTCCAGCGAAGATGAGGCGAAGCGCAACCTTTTCGCCTGGCAGGCAGCCGACCGCCAACTTCAGAGCACGCTGGCCGACCTGAACCTCGCCCGCGCCCGCCTCGCCGACGCCCGCGTGCGACTCGATCTACTCACGATCCGTTCCCCGCGCGACGGCACTGTCCTGCAGGTCAATATCCGGCCCGGTGAATACACGATGGTGAACGCCTCCGAACCAGCCATCCTCCTCGGCGACATTTCGCAGCTCCAGCTCCGCGTTGATGTGGATGAATCCGATGCGCCGTCCATCCGCGAAGGCTGCACCGGCGTGGCCTTTCTCAAAGGCTCGCGGGAAAAATCCGTCCCGCTCGAATTCGTCCGCATCGAACCCTACATCCTCCCGAAAAAATCCCTCTCCGGCGAAAGCACCGAGCGCGTCGACACACGCGTGCTGCAAATTATTTTCCGATTCAAAAACCCCGCTTTCCCCGTCTATGTGGGGCAGCAGATGGATGTCTTCCTTCAAGAGTAGGTCTTCTCCTTATTGAGCTGACCGGCGCAATACGATTGTAACAACTTCGTAGCTTTCGTCTTGTTTCCTCCCATTCAAGGCGGCATAAGAAAAAGCTCTCACACCAAACATGAAAAACCATCTCTCCATGGGGCGAAGCATCGTCTCCTATGTGTTACCTGTTGCCGTTTTGTTGACAGGAGTCCATCCCGTCATAGTCCAAGCTCAAACATCCAACCCCGCCACCACGCGACCGATCCCGAGAGGGCCGATTGAAGTCAACTCCGGTCAGGTTCTAACAGGAACCACAGGCACGATCTCGGGGCGCCGCGCCACACCAACCATCACAAAAGGCGAAAGCGCGACCAAGAAATGGTGGCAAGGGAAAGGCCTACTTGCCGGAAGCGGCAATCCCTTTTTCGACGCCCGTGCTTCACTCGCAGATAGGGGATTGAGCTTCAGCGGCAGCTACCAAGGCGCGTTCTTTGGCGTGGTGGATAGCCAGAACGGATCGCGCGGGTTCTGGGACGAGCAAATCAATTTCGGGTCGGAGCTGAACTTTGGAAAACTCCTCAATTCCGACGATCTCAAGGGTCTCGTTGGATTCGCGAATTTTCGCTACCGCGACGCCTTTCCCGAATCGAACGCCAACCAATTCGTGGAAGCGAATTCGATGTTCAGCCCGACAAACTGGCAATCGGGCACACAATTTCGCGTGATGAGTTTCGGTCTCGAAGCCGGGACAAGCGAACTGCTCGCGATCAAGGACATGGTGGTGCTGCGCGCCGGTTGGCTGCAACCCCAGAAGGAATTTTTGGATCAACCCCTGTCGAAATTGTTTCTCAACAATGCCGTGAACAGTGCCAAGGGCGTGGGTGGAAACATTCCCTTCGGCTCCAGTTTCTCAACATGGGGCGGCACGCTCAATGTGAAGCTGCACGAAACCGTGTATGTGAAGAATGGTTTGTTCATGTCTTACCCGCAGTCCACCTCCTCCACCAACCACGGACTCGCCTATCAGGGCTTTGGTCCCAACACCGATCTCAACGGCCTTTTCTACATGGGCGAGGCGGGATACACGCCTAAGATTGGCAAATCGAAGCTCGAGGGCCGCTACACCTTCGGCAGTTACTTTTATGGAACGCCCGAGGGACAAACCAAAAGCTGGAATGGCACCGAGGCACCCGGACGCTATGGATTTTACTTCCAAGCTGATCAGATGCTCTACCGCGAGCCTTCAAGCGAAGCCGCTCCTGCAAAATCGCAGACTGCCTCGGACGGAAAGAGCTTCAAAGAAGTCGCGCCTGTCGAGAAAGCCTCCCTCTCCAAGCAAGGACTCCATACATTCAACCTGATCTCGATGGCCCCGGGCTATGCGACGGCCAATCAATTCCCGTTCTACTTCCAGAGCGGATTGGTTTACACGGGCCTGATCCCAGCGCGCGACAAGGATCTCACGATGGTTTCGATCGCCTATGGCGCCTACCAGGGCGATGTTTACTCGCCTTCCAAAAGCTACACTGCAGTGCTTGAGGGCGGATACCGTTTCCAGATCAACGGCTGGTCCTATGTGCAGCCCTTCGTTCAATACTTCGCTCGCCCGAACGGAACCCAGGAAGTTGCCAATGCGACAGTGCTTGGATTCCTGACCGGCTTGGTTTTCTAAACACCAAGATTTCATAAAACCGCGCTCCGGGGCATCGCTCTTCCGGAGCGCGTTTTTTTGTGGAATTGACCGCTCGTTGCTTCCCGATTAGGAGCCCTTTGACCATGAAACGAAAAAACCTCGGCTTCCTCGCACTCCTGCTTCTTTCCATCCAAGCCGCTTTTCCTCTGGAAATCCAAGGCGTCCAAGTGCCGCCCCAAGTAAGCGTGAATGGACAGTCCCTCGCACTGAATGGCGCTGGCCTTCGCACCGTGACGATCGCCTTCATTCCGATCAAAGCCTATGTCGCCGCCCTCTACACCCCCTCCCCACTGAAGTCCGAGGAAGCCGTGCTCGCGTCCCCCGGACCGATGCAATTCACATTCACTTTTTTAAAATCCGTGAGCCAAGGCCAAGTAACCGACGCCTGGCAAAGCCAAATCAAGGCCAGCATGACCTACAGCTATCCCGGAGTTGAAAAAGACTGCGCCGCCTTTGTGGGAATGTTCGGCGCACTCGCCCAAGGCGGGGTGGAAATGGTTCAACTCATCGGAACCGAGACGCTCATCTACGACAGCGGTCAGCTCAAAGGCACAATCCAGGGTCGCGATTTTCAAAAAGCCTTTCTGAGCGTGTGGTTCGGCTCAAATCCGGTTCAGCAGGACTTGAAAGCCGCGCTTTTGGGAAACTAATTCCGCTTCACCTTGCCAGCTTCGCCTGCACCCATATAGTTGTCCCCGTGAACAAGGCTGAATTGCTTGGCTATTTGGAAAAAATAGATGGCGAACTGAAGTCCACCGCCATCCTTCACATCTACGAAAGCGCAGCGTTCATGCTCTTGGATGAACCCGACCGGACAAGTCTGGATATTGATGTGGCAGCCCCTTATTCCGATGTAGACGAAAGTGAACTCCGTCGGGCTGCTGGTCTGGCCGGCATTCCGCTCAATCCCGTCGACGATTATTCAGCTGACCATCTGGAGTGGATTTCGGCGGTGCGGCTCTGCCTCGCCCAGCCGAATGCCGGAACGGATATCGTTCTCTGGCGGGGCCGAAATTTGTCGGTCAAAACAGGATCTGTTCCGCAACTCATCGCCAGCAAACTCATCCGCTATGACGAGATTGATCGCAGCGACATCCAATACCTCTGCCGTCAAATTCCAGTAAGGATTGATGCGGTGGAGGCCGCCGTTGGCGATCTGCCGGAACCATTTCGTGAAGACGCCGTGGTGAGGGAAAATCTGGCCAACTTCAAGGTGGATGCGGGTCTTTGGGCGTTGCGACCATGACACCCCGGGAACGCCTTCAGACCGCTTACGAGTTGGCTTTTTACCCGCCACGATTGCACAGGGCTTGGCGACAACTGCAGAAGAATCCATCCGATTCAAAAGGTGAATTAGGCGAGTTGTTGGACCAAGCCTGGCTTTTACACCAAGCTTTGCCTGAACATGGTTATGCATCCCAGCGGGCATTGAATCGCCTGGCCCTGTATCAAGCCAAGGCCCGTGCATTCGGCATGGTGACTTTTCTCGCAAACATCAGAAAATATTGTTCACGACCTGAGATTTCGACACACGTTGTCCCGGGAAACCTCGTGCGCGATATCGGCCTGCCTTCGTTAAGCCGCTCAAAAGAGCCATCGATCAAATCATAATCGATTTCATGCATGGGGGTTGGGAAATGATCCAGCTCACCTCCAAGCAAGAAATTATGAACGCGCAAGGCGTCATAAGTGTCCAAACCTTCAACGGCGAATGCCGCCGATGAGAAAATGTCATTCGCGGAATGCTCGCCGCTAAACATTTATTTTTTATGGCAAATGCAATGGTCATTGGAATTGGCGGTGTGGGTTCGGTCATCGGCCAAAAACTTCATGAATACGATTGTTTCGAGCGGATCATCCTCGCGGACATGGATCCCGTTTTTGCGAACCAACTCGCGGCAAAAACCCCGAAGAGTCGGTTTCTGGTGGTGCAAGCGAATGCCATGCACACCGATGCGCTGGCGGCACTCATGCGAGAGCATAATGTCACCGTGACCTGCAACGCCTGCGTGTGCCAGACGAACTACTCCGTGCTCGAAGCCTGCCTCCGCGCGGGCTCACATTACATCGACATGGCGGCGGATATCTACTCGGCCCCCGGCGTGAAGAAACCGGGCAAGAATTCCTTCGAGGCCGAAATTGAAAAATTCAACCAACCGTTCCTTGACCGCGGCCTCGCCGGCATTCTCTGTATGGGCATGGATCCCGGTGCGGTGAATGTTTACGCCCGCTGGGCGATGGATCGCTTGGATACCGCCTCGAGCATCCGCGTGCTGGATGCCGACAATGCCGAGGTGCGAGGCTACCGCTTCGCCGTGCTCTTCTCGCCGGAGACATTTTTCGAGGAACTCGGCGCGCCACCCTACTATGTGAAAGACGGTCGCGTGGTGAGCGGCAAGCCGCTGGAGACCGAAATCGAATGGGTGCGTTTTCCCGAGCCGATCGGACTTCAAAAAACCTACGCCGTGGCTCACGAGGAGGGCGTGAGTTTGGGCATCCACCCCCCGTTCGTGGAAAAAGGCGTCCGCTACTCGGTCTTCAAATACAGCATCCCCGACAAGGTGGTGAACATCTCGAAGAGCCTCCAACTTCTGAACCTCGACACTTGGAAAAAAGTGCGTGTCGACGGTGTGGAGGTTTCCCCCGTGCGCGTCGCCAGCGCCCACCTGCCCAAGCCCGCCCAACTCGGCGCCACGGTGGAAGGCTACTCGTGCGTGGGCACCGAGGTGCGGGGAACGAAGGACCGCAAGCGCGTCGAGTATTTCGTGTATTCGATGGACAGCCATCGTGACACCTACGAGAAATACGGCTACTCGCTCACCCTTGTGCAAACCGGCATACCGCCCGCCATCACCGCCCGACTCCTCGCCACCGGAAAAATCACCGAACGCGGAGTCATGATGCCCGAAGCCCTCGATCCCGAGGAACTCATGAGCTGCTTCTCCCGCGAGGGTCTGCCCACCTTTGTGGAAAAACGGGAGGTCGAACGCATTTAAAAAACTATGAAACCCTTTTACCTCGACGGATGCTGGGTCGAGACGCAAACCTCCGAGGCAGTCCACAATCCCTGGTCCGGTGAAAAACTCGCCGATATCTGCACGGCCGGCTCGCAGGATGTCGAATCCGCCATCGCCAGCGCACACGCCGCGTTCCAAAAAACGCGCAAGCTTTCAAGCGATGCCCGAGCTGCGACACTTGAGAGGATCAGCCAACTTCTCCGCGAGCGGCGCCAGGAGTTTGTCGATGTCATCGTCGCCGAGGCTGGAAAACCTGTAACCTTTGCCGAGGCCGAGGTGGATCGGGCGTGCCTCACCTTTCGATTCGCAGCGGCACTCGCGCTCGGCGACGACGGCCATGGCATCAATATGGAAGCCAGTTCCCAGGGGCTCGGCCATTTCGGAATCGTCCGCCGCTTCCCGCTGGGCGTGATTCTCGGAATTACGCCCTTCAATTTCCCACTCAACCTCGTCGCCCACAAAGTCGCTCCCTGCATCGCCACCGGCAACGCGATGCTACTCAAGCCCGCTATGAAGACTCCGCTCACGGCACTGCTCCTCGCCGAGGTTCTGCATGAGGCAGGCGTTCCGGCAGGCCAGATCAATATCGTCCCCTTCGCCCACGAACTCATTCCTCCACTACTTTCCGATCCACGGGTGAAAATGCTCAGCTTCACCGGCAGCGTCGATGTCGGTTGGAAGCTCAAGGGCCACGCCGCAAAAATGAAATGCGCCCTCGAGCTTGGCGGAAATGCCGCTGTGATTGTGGAACCCGACTCGGACTGGCACGCTGCCGTCCCAAAAATCGCTGCCGCCGCCTACGGATTCGCGGGCCAATCCTGCATCAGCGTCCAACGAATCCTCGTGCACCGAGAAATTTTCAGCCAATTCCGGGGTGCGCTCGTCTCTTTCATTCAGGAAAAAATCCACAGCGGCGATCCCGCCGACCGCCAGACGCTCGTCGGGCCGATGATCAACGCCGCCGCCCGCGAGAAGGTCGTGAATTGGATCGAGCAGGCGAAAGATGTCGGCGCCTCCCTGCTCACGCCCCTGCAGACCTCGGACCGCTCCCTTCTCGGACCGGTGCTCTTGGAAAATGTGCCGTCCGATTCGCCTGTGCTGCGCGAAGAGGCATTCGCCCCGCTGGCTGTGCTCCAGCATTACGGGACATTCGAAGAAGCCCTCGCCATGGTGAACGACTCCCGCTTCGGCCTCCAAGCCGGCGTCTTCACAAACAACCTTCAAAATGCCATCTGGGCTTTCGAGGAACTCGAAGTCGGTGGAGTCATGGTCAATCAAGTCCCGACCTTCCGAGTAGAAAATATGCCCTACGGCGGCATCAAGGAAAGCGGCTCCGGCCGCGAGGGCATCCGCTACGCCATGGAGGAAATGACCGAACCCCGCAGCCTAGTGATCAATAAAAGTTGAGCATTCCCGAGAGGTCCGAGAGGTATCTGCAGGCACTGCAAAAAATCGTTTATTTGAGATGCGCCTGTTGACGACGAAGCACAATTGTAGCATTTTTGTGTCATGTCTAAAACAGCCATACTACGCGCCCGGGTTGATTGCGAAAAAGCAAGCGCTGCCGAACAGATTTTCTCCAAACTTGGGATCACCGTGGGTGATGCAATCAACATTTTTCTCTCACAGGTCTGCATTCAAAAAGCCATCCCTTTCGCGCTATCTACCCGCCCCCACCTCAACTTGGAGAACGCCAGCCTAGAGGAAATTGAAGCTCGTTATGCCGATCGCACTCCCAATACGGAAACCCGCGCTGCATTGAATGAGCGACCAATCCGAAAATTTAAATCCGCCACCGAAACTCTACGCGCTCTCAAAACCTGATGCGCGAAATCAAATACACGAGCCAGTTCAAACGGGATTACAAAAAGCGGGCTCGCGAGAAAGGTCTGGATGACCTGCTCGAAAAGATCATTGAGCTGTTATCCGAAGGCCTGCCACTGGAAGCTCGATTCCGCGATCATCCCCTGAAAGGAGGATACGCTGGATGCCGCGAGTGCCATCTCAAACCGGATTTGCTCCTCATCTATGTCCAAACGCATGAGGAACTCCAATTGGTGCGATTGGGTAGCCACAGCGACTTGTTCGCGTGAACGAAAATTTCAGAATACTCCCAGAACCATTTTAAAAGCACCCCCGCTTGATTGACCGCCTTTGCAGGCGGTGATACATTTTTTTCATGAAAGTGCACCTTCACCACATACCGGAAGGGGACACACTGCACATCGAGGGCGAGGAAGACGCCGCTCCCTTGGAACTCGAACAGGGTGGCTTCACGCCAACCGCGCCTCTGTGCTACTCGCTCGATGTGGGCTTGAGCGGCGGCGGTCTGTTTGCCACCGGCAGTCTGTCAGTCCGGGGAAAAATGCAATGCGTCAACTGCCTTGAGGATTTCGACCGGGAGCTGGTCATCGATCCCTTTTCGATGCAAATCGATTTACCGAAGGCGGAGTTGATTGACTTGACCCCCGAGGTCAGGGAAGATATGCACCTTGCCCTGCCCGCGCACCCCAAGTGCGACAGCGGCGGTGAAAAGCAATGCCCCGCGCGTCGCGATGACTCCCGGGTTGCCTTCGGGCGGCCGGTCGAAAAGTTCGTGCCGGCATGGGACGCGCTGGACAAGCTAAAATCAAAATCAAAGTAAAATTATGGGAGTTCCCAAACGCAAAACATCGAAAATGCGCCTTCGCACACGCAAGGCGGCAAACCGCTGGCAAGCCCCGAAGCTGGCCAAGTGCCCTCAATGCGGCGCATCCGTCCCGGGCCATGTGGCCTGCCCATCCTGCGGATATTATAACAAACGCCAGGTTCTCACCATCGGCGCAGAGTAGTTCCGAGGGTCGGATTTTCCCCGGATGAAAATTGCCCTCGACGCAATGGGAGGGGATCATGCCCCGCAAAATCCCGTGGCGGGAGCTGTTCAAGCGCTCCGTGATTTTCCCGATGTGGAGATCATCTTCGTTGGCGACGAGCAGAAAGTCCGAGCGGAACTCGCAAAACATTCCACGGCGGATATCCAATCCCGCTTTTCGTTCCACCACGCCTCGCAGGTCGTGGACATGACCGATAGCGGGCTCGACAGCGTTCGCAGGAAAAAAGATTCGTCTGTAAGCCGAGCGGTGGACCTCGTGAAAAGCGGCGAAGCCGATGCCGTCGTATCCGCCGGGCACACCGGTGCCCTTGTGGCGGCATCAACTATCAAACTCCGCACACTGCCCGGCATCGACCGCGCCGCTGTTGGCGTTCTCATTCCAGCCGACGGCGGGGTTTTTCTTTTGATCGATGGCGGCGCGAATATCGACCCCACTCCGCAGCACATTGTCGGATTTGCCGTGATGGGCAGCGTTTATTACAAAGCCATCGTTGGCACACCCGAGGCAAGGGTTGGTCTTTTAAATATCGGCACCGAACCCGGCAAGGGCACGGATTTCTGCCTCGAATGCTACAAGATGCTCTCCGAGGCCCCGATCCAATTTGCCGGAAATGTCGAAGGGCACGGCATCTTCAAGAAACCCGTGGAGGTCGTCGTCTGCGACGGTTTCACAGGAAACATCTTTCTCAAAACCGTCGAGGGACTCGCCAAATCGATGGTCTCCTGGATCAAGGACGAAATCAGCAAAAACCCCATCCGCATGCTCGGCGCGCTGCTCTCTAGGGGAGCTTTCCAGGCGGTCAAAAAACGGACCAGCACCGACGAATACGGCGGCACACCCTTGCTCGGCGTGAACGGCATCTGCATCAAAGCCCACGGCAACTCGTCATCCCTCGCCCTGCGCAATGCCATCCGCGCCGCACGCCGGGCGGTGGAACTCCAAATCAACTCCCGCATCGTCGAGGCGATGAAACCACTCCATGAAAAACTCTCTTCGCGACATACCACCCCGGCCTAACCGCAGCGCTTCGATCATCGGCACAGGCAGCTATGTGCCCGAGCGCGTCATGACCAACTCCGATCTCGAGGCCATGGTGGAGACCAACCACCAGTGGATCGTCGAGCGCACCGGCATCTACGAGCGACGGATCGCGGCGGAAAACGAATTCACCAGCCACATGGCTGCAAAAGCCGCCCAAGCCGCAATGGAAAATGCCGGCGTCACACCCGAGGAGATCGACATGATCCTCGTCGCCACCATCACGCCGGACATGTTTTTCCCATCCACCGCCTGCCAGGTCCAGCGCCAGATCGGGGCAAAGAACGCAACCTGCATGGATGTGAATGCCGCCTGCTCGGGCTTCCTCTACTGCGTGGAAATCGCAAACCAGTTTATCTCAAACCATGGCTGCGAGACCGTGCTCGTCATCGGCGCTGACAAACTCAGCAGCATCGTGAATTGGGAGGACCGCAACACCTGCGTGCTCTTCGGCGACGGTGCCGGAGCGGCCATCCTGCGCCACCGCCCCGGATCGAAGGGCGTCGTGACGACCTACATGGGCAGCGATGGAAACTACGGAGACATCCTCCACATGCCTGGCGGTGGATGCGCGCTGCCGATCACCCGCGACAATGTGGATGACAAACTCAACACGCTTCAGATGAACGGCCGCGAGACCTTCAAACAAGCGGTGACCTCCATGATGCGCGCCGCAAATACCGTGCTCGACCGTTGCGGCCTCACCGCGCAGGACATCAAGTGCGTGATCCCCCACCAGGCGAATATCCGGATCATCGAAGCCATGGCAGACCGCATGGATCTCACGATGGACCGCTTCCACATCAATCTCGACAAATACGGCAACACCTCAGCCGCAGCGGTTGCCATTGCTTTGGATGAAGCCGCGCGCACCGGCCGATTCCAGAAAGGCGACCCCATCCTTCTCGTGGTTTTCGGCGGGGGACTCACCTTCGCCAGCTCCGTCATCGAGTGGTAGCCAACGACTCCACACGCGAGGCGCTGGATTTTCTCGAGGCCTTTGCCATTGAGAAAAAAATCGATTCCCAAACCCACGCGGTGCGTGCGGCGCAGGTGGAAAAAGAAATCGCTTCGACGAGAACATGGACTCCGACATTCGAGGAACTCGAGCATGGGGCCCGCATGGCGTGGAGGAACAACGCGCGTTGCATCGGCCGTCTTTTCTGGCCATCGCTCAAAGTTTGCGACCTGCGGCATATCTCCGAGCCAACCGAGGTGCATCAAGCCCTGCTGGAGCATCTCCAGACCGCCACGAACGGCGGCAAAATCCAACCTCTCATAACGGTTTTTGCTCCCGCGACTGACGATGGGCCGGCAGTGAGAATCTGGAACCACCAACTCCTCGGCTACGCCGGCTATGAGCAACCGGACGGCTCGATCCTCGGCGACCCGAAAAATCTGGCTTTCACCCGCGAGGCGCTCGCCCTGGGTTGGCAGGGCACTGGCACGCGATTCGATCTCCTGCCACTCATCATTCAAAAACGCGGATGCGCCCCCGTGCTATTTCCTCCACCATACGCTCAAGCCTTGGAAGTTCCCCTCACACATCCCACCCTGCCGTGGTTCTCCGATCTGGGCCTGAAGTGGTATGCCGTTCCGATTCTCTCCGACATGCGCCTTCGTGTGGGCGGCATCGATTTTCCAGCCGCACCATTCAATGGCTGGTATATGGGAACAGAAATCGGCTCGCGCGACCTCGGCGATGAGGCCCGCTACGACATGCTTCCCGCCATAGCTGAAAAAATGGGCATCGACCGGGAGCGTGATGCGCTCTGGAAAGACCGTGCGCTCGTGGAGCTCAATGCGGCCGTCATTTTTTCCTACGAGCAAGCCGGTGTGCGCATCGTGGACCATCACCGCGCCTCTTCGGAGTTCATGGAATTTGCGGCGCGTGAAATGAAGGCCGGCCGGGCGGTTTCAGCCGACTGGAGCTGGATCGTCCCTCCAATGTCCGGCTCGGCCACACCTGTCTTCCACAAGCTCTGGGAAAACCGCTCCCAACTTCCGGACTACCTACCCCAGAAGCATGCCTGGGAGATTTTTTGATGCGTTTTGCAATGCCCCTTGTCGTGCTAATTTAAACTCCATGCGCCGACTTCTTTTCTCAGCCATCCTTACGCTCAGCCTGAGCGCTCAGGCCCGCGAGGCTGCGTCACCAACACCCGCGCCAAAAGCCGAGGAATCTCCCTACGAGCAACTCCAACTCCTCGCCCGCGCCATGCAACTCATCCGGCAGGACTATGTGGACGAGTCAAAAGTGGACTACAAGGAACTCACCTACAGCGCGCTCCGGGGCATGCTCGACAACCTCGACCCCCACAGCCAGTTCATGGAGCCGAAGAGCTTCAAAAACATGCAGGAGGACACCCGCAGCGAATTCGGAGGTCTCGGCGTGGTGGTAACCCAAAAATCCGGCGTTCTTACAGTCATCAACCCGATGGAGGACACTCCTGGCTTCAAGGCAGGCATCCTGCCAGGTGATCAAATTCTCAAAATCGACGGCGAGAACACCGACAACACGCCGCTCAACGAGGCTGTCGAAAAACTCCGTGGCACAGTCGGTGAAAAGGTCACCCTGACAATCCGACGCCCCTCCAATGGCGAGGTGAAGGATTACGAACTCACCCGCGAGGTCATCAAGGTGGCCAGCATCAAGGACGCACGCATCCTCCCGCAACGGAATCCCGGCCAGCCCAGCATCGGCTACGCGCGGATCACTCAATTCAACGAACCCACCGCTGCGGAACTCGGCGCAGCACTGGATAAATTGGAGGCAAAGGGGATGGATGCCTTCATTCTCGACCTGCGGCACAATCCCGGCGGCCTCCTTGGCAGCGCGGTCGATGTGTGCGGACAGTTCCTGCCGCCAAATACGCTCGTTGTTTACACGGAAGGCCGGACGCCCTCACGGGAATACCGAACCTCCGCGACGGCCAGTCCAAACCGCAAATACCCCGTCGTCGTTCTCACCAACTACGCCAGCGCCAGCGGATCGGAGATCGTCGCCGGCGCACTCAAGGACCTCGACCGCGCGCTCGTCGTCGGAGAAACCACCTTCGGCAAAGGCTCGGTTCAAAGCGTTGTCTCGCTGCCAGACGGCTCCGCCGCCCGACTCACCACGGCGAAATATTTCACCCCTGGACGCAAGCTCATCCACGAGCACGGTGTGAGCCCGCACATCCGCGCTACACTCACCCACGAGGAGGAAGCCGATCTCCTCCGCTCCCGCCGCAAGCGCGAGGATCCCGCCACCGCCGAGGCCACAATCTGGGATCCGCAACTCGAGCGCGCTGTGGATGCCATGCAAGGCTCCCTCCAACACGCCAAGAACCAGAAAAAATAAATGCCCACGCTGCTCGCGATCGAGACTTCCTGCGATGAAACAGCCGCTGCCGTGCTGCAAGGCTTCGGCGATGTGCTGGCGCATGAGATTTTCAGTCAGGCGGAAATCCACTCCGAGTTCGGCGGCGTTGTTCCCGAGGTGGCGTCCAGAAACCATCTTGTCTCCGCGCCGACGATCATCGATCTCGCCCTGCAAAAAGCAGGCGTGCAAATCAGCGATCTCGACGCCATCGCCGCCACCACCGGGCCGGGCCTCGCCTCCGCCCTGCTCGTCGGCGCCGCAACCGCGAAGGGCCTCTGCATCGGAGCGGGAAAGCCCTTCCTTGCCATCAACCATATCGAAGGCCACCTGCTCTCGCCGTTTTTCGGCTATGAAAAAATCCCGCCCCACACGGCGATGGTCGTCAGCGGCGGGCACACGCTGCTGCTCGATGTGGAGTGCTTCGGACGCTATCAATTGCTGGGACGCACCCTCGACGACGCAGCCGGCGAGGCCTTCGACAAAGTCGCAAAACTTCTCGGCCTTGGCTACCCAGGCGGCATCGAGATCGACCGCCTCTCCCGCAGCGGCAACTCCGCGCGTTTTGATTTTCCACGCGGCATGATCGACTCGGGCGATCTGGATTTCAGCTTCAGCGGGCTCAAGACCGCCGTCCGCATCTTTCTTGAAAAAAACGGCGCTCCAACCGGAGCCAACCTTCCCGACATCTGCGCATCGTTCCAAGCAGCCGTCACCGATGTCCTGCTCGCAAAGCTTTTCAAAGCGGCCCGCCAAAACAAGCGGCGCATACTCAGCCTCAGCGGCGGCGTGAGCGCCAACTCCTCCCTCCGCTCCCGCGCGATCCAGCGCGCTGCGGACGAGGGACTCGAAATCCATTTCCCGCCGCCCGGTCTCCTCACTGACAACGCGCTGATGATCGCCTTCGCCGCCGCACACCATCTGGCAGCCGGACACACTGATCCGATCGATACCGAAATCACACCGAACTTCAACCCGAGCACCCTGTGAGGACCAACCCCCTCTTTTCCGCTAAAAACAGCAACGCCGCGCGCGGGCGGGGCGTAAGGAATTTCGAGAACAACCAAGGAATAAAATTTTTCATGTTCAGAGGACGATTTTTAATTTTTAGTATCAGCGCAGATTTGAAACCTCATTTTTGAAAATGTCAGCAACTACCATCGACGCACCCGTCCAAGAGACAAACTCCCACGCGCATTCCGATCATCACGAGGTCGGCTTTTTCCATAAATACATCTGGACCTACGATCACAAGATGATCGGGCTCCAATACCTCTGGACCGCTCTCGCCTTCCTCTTCCTCGGTGGAGCCCTCGCCCTGGGCGTTCGCTGGCAACTCGGCTTCCCCGGTGCGGAATTTCCGATCATCGGCCGACTCCTTCCGGCTACCGTGGCGGTGGATGGTTCCATCATTCCCGGCGGTTACAACATGCTTGTCACAATGCATGCGACCGTCATGGTATTCTTCGTCGTCATGCCGCTCCTCATCGGAGCCTTCGGCAACTACCTCATCCCACTCCAAATCGGCGCTGGCGATATGGCATTCCCTCTCTTGAACGAGTTGAGCTACTGGCTCTATGTCCTCTCCGGCATCCTTCTCCTTGGCGCGTTCTTCGTGCCAGGTGGTGCCCCGGGAACAGGCTGGACCGCCTACGCGCCGCTCAGTTCCGTGGGGGCCTACAACGGAACCCCGATGGGACAGAGTCTCTGGGGCGCAGCGCTTTTCGTGAACGGCCTCTCATCCATCGCCGGCGCGACTAACTATATCACGACAGTCGTGAACATGCGCGCACCTGGCATGACCATGTTCCGCATGCCATTGCCCGTCTGGTCCCTCTTCATCACCGCCATCCTCCTCTTGTTGGCCGTCCCGGTTCTCTCTGCTGCTGCAGCCATGCTCTTCGCGGACCTCAACATGGGCACGAGCTTCTTCTCGCCTCAAGGCGGCGGCCAACCCCTCCTCTGGCAGCACCTCTTCTGGTTCTTCGGACACCCCGAGGTTTACATCATGATCCTTCCGGCGATGGGTCTCACCTCGGAAATCCTCGCCGTCTTCGCCCGCAAGCCGATCTTTGGTTACAAGGCAATGGTTTACGCCATGATCGCCATCGGTTTCCTCGGATTCATCGTCTGGGGCCACCACATGTTCGTAAGCGGCATGAACCTCACACTCAGCGCGGCCTTCTCGGTTTCGACAATGGTCATCGCCGTGCCTTCAGCCATCAAGACCTTCAACTGGATGGGCACCATCTGGCGCGGCTCGATCGAGTTCACTACCGCCATGTGTTTCGCCCTCGCTTTCGTGTCGATGTTCGTCATCGGCGGCCTCAGCGGCATCTTCATGGCCTCCACACCGGTGGATCTCTTCGTCCACCACACCTATTTCATCGTGGCGCACTTCCACTATGTGCTCTTCGGCGGAAGTATCTTTGCCATCTTCGGAGCCATTTACTTCTACTTCCCGAAAATGTTCGGCCGCATGCTTAATGAAACACTCGGCAAGTGGCATTTCTTCCTGACCTTGGTGTTCTTCAATCTGACCTTCTTCCCGATGCACAACTTGGGCCTCGGCGGCATGATGCGTCGTATCGCGGATCCCACGGTCTATGAGCACCTGCGTCAGCTTCAACCGCTCAACCAGCTTTGCACCATCGGCGCGATCGGACTCGGCTTCACCACATTCCTCTTCCTCTGGAATGTCGTGATCAGCCTGCGCAACGGCAAAAAAGCTCCGAACAATCCTTGGAATGCCAACACTCTTGAGTGGACTGTTCCATCGCCTCCCGGGCATGGCAACTTCGACAAAACGCCAGTCGTTTACCACGGTGCCTACGAATACAGTGTTCCTGGCATGGACAAGGATTTCCTCCCCCAAACCGAGCGCGCGCCTGAAAACGCCCGCCTGGAATCCCACTAACCCGCGTGTTCATGGATGGATCAAACACATCCGTGAGCCTGCGTCGCGTAGCCGTTCACGCCTGGGCTGTCCTCACTCTGGTTTCGACTTTTATCCTGCTCTGTAGCGGAGGAATCGTCACCTCCAAGGGCGTTGGAATGTCAGTCCCCGACTGGCCAACGACATACGGCTACAACATGTTCCTATTCCCCATCTCCGGATGGGTGGGCGGCATTTTTTATGAGCATGGCCACCGACTCATCGCCTCTTGGGTGGGGTTGATGACCATGATCCTTGCCGCCTCGCTTCTGGCATCGGAGCCGCGCCGCTGGGTGAAAAATCTCGGCATCATCGCCTTCCTCGCCGTCTGCGTCCAAGGTCTGCTCGGGGGACTCCGCGTCACCCTCTTCAAAGACGAGATGGGCATCTTCCATGCCATGCTGGCACAGTCGTTTTTTTGCCTGCTGGGCATCCTTACCATCGTCACCAGCCCGCGTTTCATACGCGGAGGATGGGACCTCTTCCTTCCTGATTCAGGGTTGAGGAATCTTGTCGTGGCCTCCACAGTCCTGATCTTCGTTCAGCTCGGCATCGGCGCCACCATGCGCCACGAGCACGCCGGACTCGCCATCCCCGACTTCCCGCTCGCCTACGGCAAAATCCTACCCGACACATCCGCAGCGGCGATTGCAGCGATCAATGAAGCCCGCGTGGCTGATGACAAGGTTCCCACGAACGCCCTGCACATCTGGATTCAAATGCTCCACCGGGCCGTCGCCATTGTGATTTTTCTCGCCGTCGCCGCTGTGGCATGGCGTGCGTTTGCGAATCCGATCGCCCGCTCGGCCCGCTTCTGGGCCGCAATCTGGTTCGTGATGATCACTGCTCAAGTCGCGCTTGGAGCCTGGACGATCTGGTCGAACAAGGCTGCTGATGTCGCCACCGCCCACATGGCACTCGGCGCCCTATCACTCATCGTCGGCGTTGTGTTTTCCTTCCGCCTATGGCGTGGCACCGAGGCCGGACGATTTGTTGTTCCCGACCGCCCGCCTGTTTCGGATTTCGCCCGCATCGCATGAAGAGCGCTGCCGCCCTTCCAGAGGAACGAAAAAACGCCCTGCTCGACGATGTGCTTGAGCTGGTGAAGGCCCGCCTTTCCTTTTTGGTCCTCATCACCACGCTCGTCGGCTTCCTCCTCGGCTGGAGAGGGCCGTTCGACTGGGTTCTTCTCACCGCCACGCTCCTCGGCACCGCCCTCTGCGCGGGCGGAGCCGCCGCACTCAACCAATGGTGGGAACGCGACAGTGACAGCCGCATGAAACGCACGCGCGGCCGGCCCCTGCCTGCCCGCCGTATGCAACCGCACGACGCGCTTCTCTTTGGAATTTTCTTTTCCCTCAGTGGCATTGCCATCCTAGCCCTCTTCACTAACCACCGGGCCGCCTTCCTCGCTTTCGCCACCATCGCGATCTACATTTTTGTTTACACCCCGATGAAGCGCATCAGCTCGCTGAACACGCTCGTCGGCGCGATCCCCGGAGCCCTCCCGCCGCTCATCGGCTGGGTCGCCGCGCGTGGAAACTACAACATCGAAGGCTGCCTCCTCTTCGCCACGCTCTGGTTCTGGCAAATGCCCCACTTTCTGGCCATCGCCTGGATGTATAAAGACGACTACGCCGAAGGAGGATTCGTGATGCTCACCGCCAACGATCCCGAGGGGCGCACGACATCGCGCCAAGCGATGCTCTACACACTCTTTCTCGTGCCAGTGACCTTGATGCCTTCGATGCTCGGCTTCAACTCGCCGATCTACTTCCTAGGCGCCTTGGCGCTTGGACTCGCCTTCACCGCCTTCGCGCTGCGATTCATCATGCAGCGGAGCCGCAATGCGGCGCGCAATCTTTTCTTCGCCTCCATCATCTACCTGCCGCTCCTCTTGGGCCTCCTCGTTGCAACAAAGAGATGAAAAAACCAACCTCTCGCAACGCGATCGTCATGGCCCTCCTCTGGCTTTTTGCTATTTCCCTCTGCGCACTGGTTCTGATACTCATGAACCTTCGCGGACCAATGATTAGTCCGTGATCCCTTTTTAAAAAACCAACCATCATGTCCACAGCAGCCCTTACACACGATTCCCACGAGCATCACGGCGCACCGCCAGCCACAGCCAAATTCGGCATGATCATGTTCCTGATATCCGAGGGCATGCTGTTCGCAGGACTTCTCGGGGGCTATTTCATCCTCCGCTGGGCGGAAAACGGTTTCCCTTGGCAGGCAAACCACGCCTGGCCGCCGAGCAAGGACATTGCCCACCTCCCGGTTTTCCTTACCACGATCAATACCGTTTTCCTGATCGCAAGCAGTTGCACATTCCACATGGCGGAGGTTGCGGTTCAAAAGGGTAAATCCGGCCTGAGCTGGCTCTTTGTCACGATAGCTCTTGGCTCCCTATTCGTCGGTGTGCAGTGCTACGAATGGTGGCATCTCCACCATGAAGGCCTGTGGTTCAACACCGGCGGGGTTTATGGTTCGAGCTTTTTTGTGATCACTGGCTTCCACGGTCTCCATGTGGCCATCGGTGTTCTGCTCATCGTCTGGTGCTTCCTGCGCCAACTCTTCACCCGCTGCTTCACCCCGTCCCACCATATCGCTCTGAACAATGTCGCCCTCTACTGGCACTTTGTGGATGTCGTGTGGTTGTTCGTTCTGACGCTGCTTTATTATGTCTGAAATCCCCGCGCGGCCCGGCATACCGCGCATCGGCTGGATCGTGGCATTTCTCGTGGCGGCGGGTCTCATCGGACTCGCCTATGTGAGTCTGAAATCCACACGCCCCCCCGCACTCCCGTCGAACCTTGAGAAAATCTCTAAGGTTCCGGCGTTTCAACTCACAGACCAAACCGGGAAGCCCATCACCCTAGAAGATCTCAAGGGAAAAATCTGGGCCGCGAATTTCATCTTCACCCGCTGCAAGGGTCCCTGCCCGATCACCGTGCTCCGGATGCAGGACCTGAACACCAAGCTCAAAAAAGTGCGCGGCAATGTGGAACTTGTCACCTTCACCGTCGATCCGGAATACGACACGCCTGAAATCCTCAAAGCCTTCAGCGAGCCGCTAGGCGCAGACCCAGCCTCGTGGAAATTTCTCACCGGCACACCCGACGCCATCCAAAAAATCGTCGTCAACGGACTCCTGCAACCCATCGCCAAGGAACCAGACGGCACGCCAGCCCACTCGACCCGCGTCGTGCTGGTCGATGGCGAAGGCTGGCTGCGCGGATACCAGGACGGCCTTGATCCCGAAGCCGTCCAAAAGCTCATGGTGGACATCGGAGAACTCCTGCGCGAAAATCCCTCGGCAAAACAAAACGCCAAGGATTGAACGCGAATCCGAGAGACAAAATTTTACCAACTTCTCAGGCAACCGACTCGTAGACATCCTTGAAAAACCAACCTTCAAAAATGAAACACATCACCGCTCTGATCGTTTTCTTTTTTCTGACACGCCTTCCCGACGCCGCTGCGTGCGTAGGCTGCCGTCAACCCGGTGCCGGTGGGCCTGACGAACCTCAAACCGTCACAGCAGGCATCGCCCTCTCGTGGGGAGTCGTTGGCATGCTCGCCATAGTCGGACTGATCGTTGCAGGACTCACCTACTACATCGCCGACACCTGCCGTAAACTCGACCGCACAAACAAAGTGCCATGAGCGTTTCCGACCTTCCAGCGCTCAATGCCGGCCTGAATGCCATTTCCACCCTCCTCCTCCTTGCCGGATTTATTTTTATCAAATCCGAGAACAAAATCGCTCACCGCAACTGCATGGTTGGTGCCTTTTCCGTCTCCTGCGTCTTCCTGATTTGCTATGTCCTTCACAAGATTCTGGTCAAAGGCGTCCACACGCCATTCGGCGGCGAAGGCTTCTGGAAAACCCTCTACTACGGAATGCTCATTTCCCACATCATTTTGGCCATCGTCATCGTCCCCCTCATTTTAGTGACCATGACGCACGCCATCAAAGGCCGCTTCGAAAAACACCGCGCCTGGGCCCGATGGACATTCCCCCTCTGGTTCTATGTCTCCGTCACCGGCGTCCTCATTTACTTCATGCTCTACCAGTGGTTCCCCAAAGTCGCTTAGGTATCACGCAAAAATAACTGTCGCATTTCTTGTGAGCCTATGGCAGGCTTTGAATGATGATCGATCAAGCAACTCTCCAAGCCAAATTCGCCGAAATCAGACCGCTACTCAACGAGCG
>JBILWM010000199.1:0-4401 GCA_044369905.1 Terrimicrobiaceae bacterium
TCGATGCCGTTCGTTTACCCATCTCGGTGAGCGGAGTGCGGTTATCCAATACTTCAAGCACATTTGCCACGGCTGAAGTCAGGCCTCCATCTCAAAACGAGTTTTCTGTCTTGGTTCCTTAAAGGTTTCGAGGTTCCCGCAATCCGCGATGCACCGCGCCGCACGCGCCTTCACCCTCTTGGAGATGCTTGCGGCCATAAGCATCGTTCTCATTCTTGTGGCAATGATCTATCCTGCTGTGGAAAAAATTACTCCAAGAGCGGAGATGGTTGTCTGTATGAACAATCTCAAAAACCTCCGGACCGCCTTCGCAGGTTACGCCGCCGAGGGGTGGCCGCAGATTCCCAAAGGAATCGCGCTCGGCTCCAACGAAGAGCAGCGCTGGTGGCTTGAGCGCACGAAAAAAGACCTTGGTCTCCCGGAGAAAACATGGCGATGTCCCACGATCACGCGGCTGTTCAGATCATCCCCTGAAGCCGACCGGCCTCTGATTCACTATCTCCCCACTCCCTTTTCAGCCCAACCCGGCAAAGCCAACAAAAACGCGCAAATGCCATGGTTCATTGAAATCGGTAATGCCCACGGCAGCGGCAACCTTCTCGTCCGCCAAAACGGCACCGTGGAACCTGCCCCCCAGTGAGGTCTCACAAATCGCCCCCACCTGTAGCGGCGGTCTATGACCGCCGAATGGAAAACGAAACCGGCGCTCACAGAGGCGCCGTTACAGAGCAGCCGCTACAGAAACCGCGTCTTCGTCGCTTGGATCGTGTCTTTGTGGACTCGCCGATTTATTTTTTGACCACTTGCACATTCGGCCGCCGACCAATCCTTGACTGTGAGCCGATGCATGACGCGTTTCGGACATTTTGTCTGAATTCGCCGCAGCACGGTGCATGGATTGGACGCTATGTGCTCATGCCGGATCACCTGCACCTGTTTGTGAGTGTCGTTGAAATCTCATTGTCCAACTGGGTAAAATCCCTGAAGAACACTCTCTCGAGAACCCTGCGCGCTCTTGGATGCGAAGCCCCGCACTGGCAGAAGGGTTTCTTTGACCATTTGCTCCGCAGCGGCGAGTCCTATTCGCAAAAGTGGGACTATGTGCGCGAGAACCCCGTGCGCGGCGGGTTGGTCGAAAGAGCGGAAGATTGGCCATTCGCAGGCGAAATTCACGATCTGGAGTATCGCAAATGAAGACGGAACCTGTAGCGGCGGTCTATGACCGCCGAAGGAAAAACGAGCCGACGCTCATAGAGCGTCGCTACAGTGCGGTCTATGACCGCCAAATGGAAAACGAAACCGGCGCTCATAGAGCGTCACTGCAGGTTGTAGCGGCGGTCTATGACCGCCGAGCGTCCCCGGCGCTCATAGAGCGCCGCTACAGGACAATGAGCCTCTGGATTATTTGCCTCCTTCTCTTTTTTTCCCCTTTGTTTCTATCCGCAGCACCAAAAAAAGGCACCACCCCGACCGTCAGTCCTACTGTCGTCTATGACACCACCATCAAGGTTCTTCGCGGTGGAGCTTGCGAAGTGCCCCTTCGCGCCATCTCCCCAGACGGCTACGATGTCGAGTTCGAAATCGTGTCCCAGCCTCGCTCAGGCTCGCTCTCCGGTCCGGAGCGCAATTCCAAATCCTCGGTTTCCTACTTTTACACTCACAATGGGAAAAGAAATTCCGCCCCGGATTCCTTCCGCTTCAAAGCCAGATCTGGCCCTCAAAAAGCCTGGGGCTACGCCAACGCCACGATCCGCATCGAAGAGCCTCCACCAATCTTCGTAGCGGCTCCTGCATCACTCGACTTCGGCACAGTCTTTCTCGGCGAAACTCGCACCCTGCCCGTCAGCATCAAGAACGCCGGAGGCGGCCTACTTCAAGGCCGATTAAAAATGAGCGCACCCTGGAGCTTCGCTGCTCCAGCCGACCTCACACTTGCAGAAGGCGAGACCAAAAAAATCCTCATCACCTTCGAACCGGTCTCCATCGACACCCAACGAGGCAGCCTCGTCTTCGAATCCGGCACCAAACCTTTTCCTGAAATTGCCCTCCAAGGGGTTGGCGAGAGCCGCTTCGAGGTGCCTGAAAAAGCCGCATTCGAGCAGCGCGTTGGTGCCAATGAACTCCGCATTCCCGTCAAGAACCGAACCGCCGAGCCTCTTTCCATCAGCATTCATTGCCCGCCTCCGCTCGAAGCACCCGACTCCATCACGCTCCCGCCTGAATCCTCCGGCGAGCTGGCGCTTAAGCTCCCCGCCCGTCCCTTTGCCGAAAAGAGTGTCTTGGTTACAGTCAGTGACGAAGCTGCCAACCACGACATCCGCGTCGATTTGCCTCCACCTCCATCGCGTCTCGAGTGGGAGATCGTTGGGAAAAACCAACTCGGTATCACGACCCCCGGTCGCACGGTTTCAATGGCTGCAAATCTCCGCAACACCGGCAGCTGCCCAGCCAGAGCCGTTATCCGGACCGCTGGCGATGGCGAGCTTTCACTCGCGCAAGGTCAACCTGTCAACCTTGCCATTGCTGCGGGTGAAAGTTTGACGGTCAACGCTACCTGGAAATTTCCCGACACGCCGGGCTTGGCTGAGGCCGTGCTGGTTGCAGAGACCACGGGCCTGCCCCCTCTTCGAGCCTCATGGCAAGCCGATGTCCAGTTGCCATCTGCCGCACCTGCACCCTCGCCATCCCCCGCGCCCAATCCCGGCGCCTCGCCATCCCCCACGCCTCCCAAAGTCCTCACCAAGGAAGAGCAGCAAGCACTCCGCAAGCGCATGCCGAGGGATTTTTCCTACCGCCTCGAACCAGATCTTCATTGGACCTCATTTTTCCCCTCCCGTCGCACAGTCACCGCCATCGTTTCTTGGAGCTACGAAGGTCCCGAGCTAGTCGAGTTCATCATCCAACGCGAATTGCAGGAGCGAAAAGGCTTCTTTGACGTGCGTGTTCAAGTCCCCTCCGACCTTCCCCCACAATCCTCCCAGCCCGTCTGGACCGATTTAAACCCTTCCACCGCCAAAATCCAAAAACTCCCCGACGGACGCTGGCAAGCCCGCATTCCGGCTCTCTCGCCTGGCTTCCACAAAATTCGCGTCATCGCTAAAACGCCAAACACGACTCGCATGGATGGAAGCGAATTCAACATCCGCGTTGGCGACATCCCTCTCCCACAGCCCCTCCCGTGGACACTCCCTGGGTTCCTCGCCCTCTGCACCACCTACCTCCTAAGAAAAAAAATCCGCTCCTTGTTCGGTTAAAATTATCCGACTGGCTGCCGTAGCGGCGTGTCTGTGAGAGCCTTTGTCTCTCCGTTCAATCGCGTGATGCTTTTTGGACAGAATGAATCGAATTTGGAAAATTCATAGGGCTCAGAAAAAGATCACTCTGCGGTTCTGCCTGAGGATCGGCTCTCATGCCGCTTTAGAGCTGAAAAATGGGACATACGAGGACGATGCCCCCAATGTCACGCCGTAGCCGCAATGCGCGTAGGCGGATCCCTCCAAAAAGTGATTTTGCTGTCCATCATTTTAGCAATTTTCCTCGATCCTTCCCTGCGCTTATAGACACGCCGCTAAAGATACATCCTCCCATGGCATAGAGCCTGCTCTGCATTTAGCCACATCTTCAGTTTTGACTCTCTAAAAATACTTTTTCCTCCTTTCCTTTTTGAACATTTTTCAGTTACAAGAATCTAATCTTACCATGTCTATATTTGACTTCCCCAAGGGCGTATCCCTCTCCACTTTGAGAAACCTCCTTCTTCCGCTCGTGCGTTGGGCTTCCAGCGCGTCCGCCGAAGCCGATCTGGAGAGCATCTACGGTCGCCATCTTCATTGGCCCTCGGCTTTCAGGCACCTCGCCGCCTTTCGTCAGGCCGACTTTTCGCTCCTGCCTCCCATTCACATCCTTCCCTCTTCCGCCATGCCTGGCCTTTGGGGCGGTTACAGCCGCGACACGCGCGAGATCTACATTTCCGCCGATTGCACTCACGAAAATCTCCTCGGCGTCCTCATCGAAGAGATCGGTCACTTCCTCGACCAAGAACTCTGCTCCGAAGAAACTCCCGGCGAAGAAGGTGCACTCTTTGCAGCAGTTGTCCTAGGCCTGCCGCTGTGCGACGCTTCCAGTGACGACACACTCGCCCTAATTTCCCTTCAAGATCGCCAACTTCTCGTCGAGGCCGCCCGCAAATTACGCGGCTCCTCAAAGGCCAGATCCTCCAGCAAATCCGGACGCAAAAAACGGGGTAGTAGCAATGGAGGCGGATTCAAGAGCGTCGGCGGCGGGGGGAGTGGCTACGCAGAGGTGGGTGTCTCAAGCAGCAACCCGAAGCTCCAGGAAAATATTCTCTACGCCACTCAAGATGGTGCCAGAATCCAGCAGAAAGCCGCCGGCGACCGCCTT
>JBILWM010000146.1:0-4393 GCA_044369905.1 Terrimicrobiaceae bacterium
TTCGCGGAGGCGGCAGCAGAGAAATGCTGACCACTGCCGGTTCAACCGCCGGATGCGGAAAACCGCATGTCCGGTGGTGTGGAAGGCTCACGGGGCGCAATCCCCGTGGGCCCATCCGATCCTTGGGTTACGAAGACGCCGCTTGGCGGCTGAAGTTTGGGGCATGCGAGACGATGCCCCATTTGCACGAATCGCGCTGTCGCGCGGCGGGATTTTTTTAAAACAATGCCAGCTGGGCCGCGTTGGGGTCGGGGACGAGGCGTTTGCGGGTGGTTTTGGCGATAGTCGGTTGGCCGGCGGCGTTGAGTTCGGATTTTTCGAGGTTTTCGAGGATTTCCTTGGCGCGGGTGATGATCGAGTCGGGGAGACCGGCGAGGCGGGCGACTTGGATGCCGTAGCTTTGGTCGGCGCGGCCGGGGAGGATTTTTCTCAGGAAGATGATTTGGTCGTTCCACTCGCGGACCGCGACATTGAGGTTCTGCACGCCGCTGCGGGTGCGCTCGAGGTCAGTGAGTTCGTGGTAGTGGGTGGCGAAGAGGGCGCGGCAGTTGATTTTGTCGTGGAGGTATTCGGCGACGCTCCAGGCGATGGAGAGGCCGTCGAATGTGGAGGTGCCGCGTCCGATTTCATCGAGGATGACGAGGCTGCGGTCCGTCGCGTTATTGAGGATGTTTGCCGTTTCGTTCATTTCCACCATGAAGGTCGACTGACCTCGCGAGAGGTCGTCGTTTGCGCCAACGCGGGTGAAAATGCGGTCGGTGAGGCCGAGTCTCATGGATTTGGCGGGGACGAAACTGCCGGTCTGGGCGAGGAGCGTGAGGAGGGCGACTTGGCGGATGTAGGTGGATTTTCCAGCCATATTCGGGCCAGTGATGATGGCGAATTTTTTCCCATCCGTGCCGAGTTTTGTGTCATTCGGAACAAAGCGTGATCCGTCGGGTTGCTGGTCCAGAACGGGGTGGCGTCCATCGGAGATTTCCAAAACATCCGAGTCGTTGATCTCCGGGCGGCAGTAGCCGTGGAGGCGTGCGGTTTCGGCGAGCGAGCAGATGGCGTCGAGGACGGCGAGTGTCGCGGCGGTTTCCTGAAGGTGGTGGATTTGGCTCAGGACAGCGCTGCGGAGTTCGGCGAAGATTTCCATCTCGCGGGCGCGGGCGCGTTCGTCCGCGCCGAGGATTTTGCCTTCAAATTCTTTGAGTTCGGGAGTGATGAAGCGCTCGCCGTTGACGGTTGTTTGTTTGCGGATGTAGTCGGCTGGCACCGCGCCGAGGTTCGCTTTGGTGATTTCGATGAAGTAGCCGAAGACTGAGGTGAACCGGACCTTGAGGGATTTGATGCCGGTCCGTTCGATTTCCTTCTCCTGCAGCGCGGCTATCCAGTTTTTTCCCTCGTGCGAGGCGGAGCGGAGTTCGTCCAAGTCGGGATCGTAGCCTGTCTCGATGAATCCGCCGTCGCGAATGACCGCGGGCGGTTCAGCGACGATGGCGCGGCGGAGGGTTTCGCTGAGTTCCGGAAGCGCATGGAGGCGTGCCGTCAGCCCCGAGAGCAGGGCGGAGGGAATGGTGAATCCATGAAGCCCTCCAAGGCTGGCCGCAAGGGGTGGGATGCGGTCGAGGGATTGCGCCAGAGCTGAAAGATCGCGTGCATTGCCCGAGGGGCCGCTCAGGCGGGCTGTGGCGCGCTCGATGTCGCGTATGTCTGCAAGGCGGCTGCGGAGGTCCCCGAGGAGCATGGCGTCATCAAGGAGGGCGGCAATGGCATCCTGCCGCTTTTCAATTTCAGCAGCATCTTTGAGCGGATGGAGAATCCAGTCGCGCAGGAGGCGGGCGCCCATGGGGGTCGCGGTGCGATCGAGTGCGGCGAGGAGTGTCATTCCACGGCCAGCGCGGGATTGCACGAGCTCGAGGTGGCTTTGCGTGGCGGCATCCAGAATGAGAAACTCGCTGCGGCGGTAGGGGTGGAGTTGCTTCAGGTGGCCCGCCGGGCGGCGCATCTGGCGGGTGATGTAATGTAGCAGCGCACCGGCGGCGCCTGTTCCCGCCGGGAGGTCGGCGCAACCGAATCCATCGAGCGAGTGAACCTTGAAATGTGCGCGCAGCAATTCGCTGGCCGGCTCGAATTCGAAAACATAGCCATCCACAGGTGCTTGGGGCGTCACTTGTTCGAAGGCGTCCGTCTGATGGTCCGGTATCAGAATTTCCGCTGGGGAGACGCGGGCGAGCTCATCGAGGAGAGCGGGAAGCGAGTCGAGTTCGGTGAGGCGGAATTCGCCGGTGCTCAGGTCGCAATAGGCGAGTCCATGGATGTCGCCGCGTTTGTTGAGTGCGGCGATGAAATTGGGTTTGCGGTCATCGAGACCGAAGTCGTCGAGTGTTCCGGGGCTGAGAACTTGGGAAATCTCACGCCGAACAAGTTTGCCGGCCGTGACCTCGCCAACTTGGTCGCAGATCGCAACGCGCCATCCGGCAGCGATGATTTTTTCAATATAGTTCCGCGCGGCATGGTATGGAACGCCACACATGGGAGTCGTGCCGCGTTTTGTGAGGGCCACATTCAAAACACGCGAGGCCTCTGTCGCATCCTCGCCGAACATCTCGTAAAAATCCCCCAAGCGGAAAAGCAGCAGCGTGCCTGTGGGCAATTCCCGCCGGAGGGCGTGGTATTGCTGCATCATGGGCGTGAGCGTTTCGGATGACATTTTCTTGGTGGATCGGGTAGTCGCGTGTGCGTTGTAAGCGGCGCGCGGGGCATGATGAAATGATGCCAATCCCCGTGCAAGGGCGAAGCCTTTTAAAATCTCGGAGCAGGCTGGAGTTTTCTGGCCAATGTGGAGGCGGCGAGGAGGGTGAAGAAAATTCCGCCTGCACTGGCTGCCATCATCCCTGCGGAACTCAAGGATCCCAGATCGTTGCGGCCGGTCAGGCATCCAAGCCAGAGCGGTCCGACAGAGATCGCCATCAAGTGTCCCAGAACCGCGCTGCAGAGGGCCACTGCAAGACTCCAGAGAAGCACCCCTGCCACACTCCGGCTCAGCAACATGGCAGTGGCTCCTGGAACGATCAGCATAGCTATGACCAGGATGCTTCCGACACTTTCAAAGGCTACAACTGTCGTCAAAGCCGTTGCTATCGTGAGTCCTTGTTGAATCCAGCCCGAGGGGATGCCACTGGCTTTTGCAAAACGGGGATCGAAAGCCGCGAGTTGGAGTTCTTTGAAGAAAACAACGGCCAGCGTGATGTTCAAAAGAAGGATTCCGGCGGATTGCCAGACGATGCGCGGCACGGAGTTTGAGTCCACCACTGCGAGTTCGAGTGCTCCATACAGAACGCATCCGGGATCGAGATCGACATGGTCGGCCGCGATGCGAATCAGAATGAGTCCGAGAGCAAAGAGACTGCAAAAAACAACGCCAAGCGCGGCACCTGACTCGACGCGGCCACGGCGTTCAATGACCCCGCTGACAACGCCCGTGAAAAGCCCAGCGAGTATTGCTCCAAGGAACATGGGGAGGGGATCCCTCGTGCCGGAAACCAGAAAACCAATTGCCAAGCCAGGCAGCACGGCGTGGCTGATGGCATCGCCCAGCATGCTTTGCTTGTTCAGGAGAAGAAAAACACCGGGCACCGCGCAGGCCATGGCGGTCAACGCGCCGGTGAGAACAATCCATGTGTCGAGTTCGGTCCAGATCATGGCAGGTTTTTTTCAGGATTGCCGGGCACCAGACGCTCGCGCGCTTTTTCATCGAGCAGGTCCTCCAACTCATCAACCAGGCGCTGGTCGAGCACATGTTCGATAAGGTCGGCATCGCGGTCCACCCGCGCCGGGGCGACATCCGCGTGGTTGAGAAGATAGATTTCCCAGAGGCGGTGGTTGCGCACCAGCCTTCTGGCCTCGCTGTCGCCGCGACCATTCAACTGAAAGCTCGCGCCGTTGGGGTCGGTGGTGAGGAGTCCGTCGTTGGTGAGTTGTGCGATCTCGGCTGTGAGTTCGCTTTTTTTCCATGGGCGCTTTGCCAAAACCTGTTCGAGGGCGACAACCGGCTGCCCCTCCTCAGCGCACTCGAAAATCGCCCGCAAAACATGCTCCCGCCTCAATCGCCGCGATGCCTCCCGCTCGAGCAGGTGTCGAATGATGAGGCCGCGCTTCTTTCCAAGGAGCAGGCTCAGGCCAAAGAAAAAAGCAGACGCCAGAACGATAAGGGCTCCGGTGGGCAAGCCCGGGAGCAAAGCGCTGGCAATGACGCCCACAAGCGAACTGAGAGCGCCCGCGCCTGCCGCGACCAATGCCATGGCGCGCAGGTCATCACTCCAAAAGCGGGCGGCTGATGGAGGAATAACCAACAGGGCTACGACAAGAAGGATGCCAACTGTTTGGAGACCTACGATGGTTACCA
>JBILWM010000068.1:0-14697 GCA_044369905.1 Terrimicrobiaceae bacterium
CGGTGTCGGAGGGCGTCCAGGTGAAATCACGGTAAATGCGCGTGCTGTAGAAGGTCTCCTGCATCAGCATGACCATGAGCGAAACCCACTCGACCCCGGCCTCGGCCATGTTGTCGACTTCCAGTTCGGCCTGCTTGGTGCCGTAGTAGCCCGACTTCGACAGATAGCCAAAGTTCGGCCCGCGCAAAAATGGGAACGCGTTGGGATTTTTTCTCAGGATCAGCTCGTCGGCGAGTTTCGTGGTTTCAGTGCTCATTGTTTGTGTAGTGACGGAGTTTGGAAGTTAAATGGTCTTGGGAAAAAGCGGCGCGCCGGGGCCAAGCGAGGGCAAGCTGAAAAGCCTTCCATTTTCCGCTTCGGTGATCACCAGGCCCAAGCGTCCCGAGGGGTCGAAGGCGCAATTCGTCGGGTTGGCTCCGGGAACAGCGATGACCTCCTCGACCTCGCCATCGGCCGCGACGACCTTTACCGCCCCGCCGCTGTAGATGGCGACATGGAGGCGTCCGTCAGCAGCGAAGGCCATGCCGTCGGGGCCAATCGTGCCTCCGACGCTGGACCAGGGACGCGGGGCGAGCCAGCGGCCATTGACGGCATCCCAGCGTCCGCGCCACAGCCGTTGGCGTCGCGTCTCGGCGACCACCAGATGGCCTCCATCCGGAATGAAGGCCAGTCCATTGGGAAAATAAAATCCGGAAGCCACTCGGCTTACCGAACCGTCGGGTTTCAAGAGGGCCACATAGCCGGTGGGCTCGGTGCGTGAATCACCGGGGCAGGTAAAGATCAGGTTGCCGGCCGAATCGAAGGCCAGGTCGTTCGGTTTGAAGAGCGGTTTGCCTTCCAATGTCGCAGCCAGCGTCTCGGTCGCTCCGGTCGCGGGATCATGACGACGAATCGCGCACTCGGCGGCATCGCAGAAGACAACCCTGCCCTGAGCATCGATGGCGATGCCGTTTGGTTCTCCGCCAACGGAGATTCGGCTCAGCGTGCCCTCCGACCAGCGGCAAAGGTTTCCACCTTTCAACTCCACCAGCCACAAAGAGCCATCCGGCGCAAAGGCGGGACCCTCGGGAAATGCCAGGCCCTCGGCAAGGATCTCAGGTGTTTTCGTATTCATTAGGCAGTCAATGCAGCGTGAAGTT
Source organism: Terrimicrobiaceae bacterium (assembly GCA_044369905.1). GTDB lineage: Bacteria > Verrucomicrobiota > Verrucomicrobiia > Chthoniobacterales > Terrimicrobiaceae > UBA967. Next base: position 1,140 of record JBILWM010000068.1, read on the forward strand.
TGGTGGCAAGGTCGCTTTGGATGTGATGGAACTCCGGGGTATTGGGTCGCAGCCAAGCGTTCTCCATCGCCGACATGGTGGACCGGAAAAAATTTCTGGTCAGCGTATTTGGCAAATCTGCTCTCCACGCGGCGGCATGCGCGGGTTGACCAGCGCAGACCGCATAGATGTGCGTTTGGCAATCGGCGCCGGTGATCCATTCCAAAAATTTCAGAGCGACCTCCGGGTGCTTGCACGCGGCCGAGACCGCGAGGCCCGCGCCGCCGAGCACAGCCCCGCCAGTCGGCGCGAACGGAGTCGGATGAAACGCCAAGGGAGAAGCAGCGAAGCCCGGGCGGGTGTAATTCGAATAGCCATAACAGGCCGGCACGAATGCGATCTCTTCGCCCGACGCAGCCGCTTCCAAAACTTGGATGCTGCCATGCTTCAATCGTTCGGTGCCGCCCGTTAGCCGATAAAGTTCGCGCAGCGCTTCGATGGCGGAGGATTCGTCGAATCCTTGATGCCGCAGCATGTAGAACATGGCGGTGGTGGTCATGCGCGAAAAACCCTGCGCGACCCGACCTTCGGCGGCCAGCGCGAGCAACTCGTCCCAAGTGGTCGGCACGCGGTCGATCAGGTCCGGACGGGAAGCCGACACAATGCATGCGGCGTCCAGTGGCAGACCCCAGACTTTTCCATCGAAGAGATAGCTGTCATAGGACGACCCGACGCTGTTTACCCGCCGGTCGGCAAGCACATCGGCCGAGAGATGATCGTCGAGCGGCAAGAAGATCCCCTGCTCTGCGGCCATGCCCGTGAGCGGATGATCGAAGCCGACGAGATCGAAGTCCCGTGTCAGCACATCAAGCGGGCCTTCGCCAAACTGCGCGGCGGAATGAGGCACGACTTCGATGCGAACTCCGGGATTGCGATCGGAGAAAACCTGCGCGGCCGCAGCGAGGGGCGCGATGCCTCGCACATGATTCCAGTTGGTTGCCCTGAGCTCAATCATGGCTTGGTTTGCCATTGAGGGCGTGGAGCAAGCCCCTGAGGTAGCCCACGGTGAGGGCGCGCCCGCGATAACCTCCCATCGGATGGTAGTAGGGCGTGTTCTCGATCGATTCTTTGGTGCGCCAAGGTTCGTCTCCTTCCATCTCTGGAACATGGCCGGGGATCATTACGCCTTTGAATCCCGCCTCGTTGAAGGCGCGGATGAGCGCCCATGCGTCGTAGTCCGCCTCGTCCACGAAGGTTTCGTGGAAGCGCGGCACGCGCCCGCGCACGGCTTGGAAATGGACATAGATGAGCTTGTCCTGTTTCCCGTAATGACGAATGGCATCGAAAACATCCTCGCCCATTTCGGTCCAGTTCCCGAGGCAGAAGCAAAGGCCATGGTTCTTGCTGGGGCGGATGGAAAGGGCCTTGTCGAAGTTGGCGCGGCTGCGCAGCAGGCAGGGCACGCCGCCGAGCGATTCCACCGGAGGATCGTTGGGGTGAGCCGCCAGGGTGACGCCTTCATCTTCCGCCACCGGCAAAACCCGCTCAAGGAACCACGCGTAGTTGTCCCAGCATTCTTCTTCGGTGAAACGCCGACCGCGGATCAGCGGCGCGTTTTCCGCCTCGGCATAGGCAAAGCCGGTGCTGCTGGCACCACCGCGCAACGGCGCGCTCAGCGTGGTGCGCCAGACACCCTGCGGCATCCAATTGTAACCAAGCACGGGAATCCCGGCGCGGCCCGTGTTGCGGATGGTCTCGATGTAATGCTGGAGCTGTTGCTCGCGGCCTTCCTCGCCGAAGATCAACTTGTCGTAGGATTGGATGGGAAGGGTTTCCACGGCGAAGACGCGGAGCCCGTGCGCCTCGGCCTGATTGCGCAGCGAGAGGAGTTCCTTGAAGGATACCGCACCACCACCGGGGTTGCGCGGTGAGCGGAATGTGGTGCCCCAGAGAATGATGTCGGTTACACCCATTTGACGGATGAAGCGCAGGCGCTCATCAGTCGGGGTCACAAAGGTCGCCGTGGCCACGCGCATCGGAAGGGTGCGCGCACGCTGGCGAAGGGTTGCGGGAGAGGTTCCGGGATCGGGTATGGGGCGTTGGTCGCTCATGATGGATGTTGTGTTTTCTTTGGGTGTGAAAAGTTATTCGGTTTCTTTACGCGGTTGCATCGAGGATACCCTTCAGGTAGCCGACGGCGAAAAGGCGCCCGAGCGCTCCGTAGCCGGGATGGTCGTTGGCCTCACCGGCCATGGTTGGGACATGATCCACGCGGATCGGACCCTCGAAACCGATCTCGCGGTATAGCCGGATCATCGCCGCCATATCGGTCGGGCCGTCATCGTGAAAGGTTTCGTGGAAGCACTCGGCGGTGCCGCGGACATCGCGGAAGTGGACGAAATGAACACGCTCGCGGAATTCGCGCAGCAGGGTGCGGTCGGCATCACCGAGTAGGGTGAAGTTGGCTTGGCAGTAAGTGAGCCCGTGGCTCGGGCTGCTGCTCAGCGAGAGCGCACGCCGGAAGCCTTCCGTCGAACTCATGATGCGCGCGATGCCACGCAAGGAATCCACCGGCGGGTCGTCCGGGTGGAGTCCCATTTTTACGCCCGCAGCCTCTGCGGCCGGCATGACTTGCTCAATGAACCACGCGTAATTTTCCCACAGGGCCTCTTTGTCGAGCGTGCCGAATTCCGTCAGCGTATCCGGCGTGGTGCGGCGGTCGAAGCTGGAGCCCAAGGCACCGCCACGAAGCGGAAAGGCCGTGTCGTTTCGGTGCCAGCCGATGCCGGCCATGAAGTTGTAGCAGAGCAGAGGAATGCCGAGACGCCCCATGTTTTCCAGCATCTTTCGGTAGCGCTCGACATCGGCTTCGCGTCCGGGCAGTCCGAACTTGATGCGATTCATGTCGAACTGGTCGCCCTCCAAACCGGACAGCGTGAACCCCCGCTCGGCAAAGCGTTCGTGGATGACGCGCAGCGACTCGAAATCATCGGGCGCCTTGAGCCCGGTGAGATCCGGCGCGCACTTGCAGATGGCGTCGCTGACGCCCATCTGCGCGGCGAGATCCCAGAGTTGGTTCGGAATGGCGGGAAGGAACTCGGCAATTTTCATTTGGAGTAAAGTCGTTTGAGAGTCTCCAGCGCAGGTTTTCCATCAATGGTGAAGCCCTGATCGCCGGCGGGGTCGGTGTAGTAATGGGCCCGCTGTTCCACTTGGTGCTCATCCCACTTCCACCAGAACGATCCGCGATACCAAGGCTCGCCTTGGAAGGCCAGATGCACTCCCTCCATGTAGCGGGATTGGATCTCGGCGTCATAGACACCCGGATGCGTGAAGTCGAACGCGTTGCCCTTCAATCCACGCGTGGAGCGCCTGCCCGTTTCGAGCAATGCCAGCGGCAGTCCGAACTCGGCCGCCAGTTCCGCTGCCTCCTTCTTGCGGGACTCGAAACCTTTCGCGAATTCCTCGACGGTCGGGTTCTCTTCCTTGCTGTCGCCGTAACAGCTGAATCCGAGGAAATCGAGTTTGCTCCACCATGAGCCCTGCTTCGGGAAGAGCTTGCGCATCGGAAGCCCGTGAGGCGTGAACTCATAGGTGAGGAGCCCGTGATAGCGTTTGCGGGTATCGGCGATGATCTCCTCCCACATGGCGGTGAATCCACACTTCTCCAACTCCATGTATTCAGCGCCGAGACACAGGCAATCGACCGAGGCTTCCTGCGCGAGGTCCGCGTAGTTGGCGAGGACGGCTTTGAAGCTTTTCTTCCAGCGGCTGTAGTTGTCGTAGCTCGCATGGTGTTTTGCAAAAGTGGAAACGCCGTCGCCCGGAGGGCTGACCAGACCGCGCCAGATTCCGTCGAGTGGCTCGAGAATCGGCTTGAGCATGACCTTCAACCCCGCCTCGCGGGCGGCACGCACCCAACGGATGACCTCGGCATCGCCGGGGGTGAACACGGGGTCGAGATAGACCCTCGTGCTGGAATAGGTTTCCATCACATAGGTCACATGCGCCGCGACCCAGTCGATGTTGAGGGCTTTCATTTTCGGGATCTGGGCGAGCGCCTCATCCGATCCATACCAGCCGCGAGGAGCGGCAAAGCCAAAGTTCATGCCCCGCATGTAGGGGGTGGTTTTCGATGTCATGGTGAGTGTTGTTTTAGTTTGTCGTTAGGATGTGTGATTTGCGTGGATCCGTCGAAAGCCTGATTCCTTATGAAGCGGCCTTCGCACCTGCATACAGGCGGTGCATCACTTCGGACGAAGGTTTGCCATCCACCGTGAAGGTTTGGGGCCCGGCCGGATCGGTGAAGTAGTTCGCGCGGTGCTGGTGTTCATCCCATTTCCACCAGACCAGGCCGCGCCACCATGGCTCCGGGCGGAATGCCGCAAAAATACCTTCAAGGAAGCGCCCTTGAATATGGCCTTCATAGGTGCCCTGGCCGTGGTAGCCGTAAGCCCCCGCGGGATCGAACGATGTCGAACGCATACCGCATTCGGCGAAAACCAGCGGCTTGGAGTAAGCGGCGCAAAGCTCGCGAAGTTCCAACACATGCGGTTGCAGGCTCTCGGCGATTTCCTCCGTGGTGGCATCCGCCTTGGGAAATGCCGGATAGAAACTCATGCTCAGGAAATCCAGCTCCTGCCACCATTGACCAACCTGCGGATCGACCTTCCGTCGGTTCAGTGTGGGCTGGACAAAATCGCTGGTCACCAGGCCTTGGAAGCGTTCGCGCACCGCCGCCACCGAGTCGCGCCATTCCGGGTTGAAGTGCTCGACTCCGTGGTATTCGTTGCCGATGCAGATCGACTCGACCCCACAGCGCTGCGCGAGATCCGCATAGTGCGAAAGCATGGCACGGAAGCTGGCCGCCCATTTTTTCCGGTAGCCGGAGACCACTCCCGCCGTGATCTCATACGGCTCAGCCGACGTGAACCCTCCCTGCCAGACGCTGTCCTTGAGCACAAGGAAAGGCTTGAGCATGACGCGGATTCCGACTTCGTGAAACCGCTCGATAATCCGCTGAACCTCTTCATCGGAGGGTGTTTCGATGAAATCGCTGTAAATGGTCGTGCTGGCGCAATGATCCATGTAAACCGAGACGATCAAGGCGACGCGGTCGATGTTCAGAGCCGCCATGCGCTCCGGCTGGGCCATGCCCTCGGCGGAGGCAAAGTAGCCGCGCGGCGCCTTGAAGCCGAAGTTCATGCCGCTGTGGAACGGGATGGTTTTTGTGCTCATGGTGGTTTGGTTGATCTGCGGATTCCTTAATTTTAGAAATACCCGCCTTTTTCGGTGATCTCGTTGACCGTCTGGCCCTCGGCGACCCAACCAAAAATCTTCTTCTCGTTCTCCTTGATCTCCTCGGCGCGGAGAAGGACCTCGTAGGCAATGTCACGCGGCACGATGACCACTCCATCAATGTCACCGAGCACGACATCGCCGGGCTTGATGACGACATCGCCGATCTTGATCGGAACTTGATAGTGGGTGATGAGGCAGCGGCCGAGTGAGCCGTTCGGAATGCGGTGCTTGTAGAAAACAGGGAAATCCTTTTCGAGGATCTGGTGCGTGTCGCGGATGCCGCCGTCGATGATGGCTCCCTTGACGCCGAGGCCGACGGCCGTGGCGGTCATCACGCCGCCCCAAAGGGTCGCCTTCTCGTCGCCGGAGGTATCCCAGACAACCATCGTGTCGGCGGGGAGTTCGGAAATCATCTGCGTGCGGAAGGTCATTTCGCCGGTGATCTTCACATTCGGCGCGCTCTTCACGGTGAAGGCGAGTCCCGCCACCGTGCGCTCAGGGCGGAGCGGATGCAGGTGGCCAGGCAGCGCCTGATCCAGCAGGGCGAATTCACGCAGCACATCGCTGATCGCGCCGGTGTAGAGTTGCTCGAAGCGTTGAAGCAGTTCCTTGACGGGCACAGGGAACTCTTTGGTCGAGATGCTCTCGCGCTCGGCGATGAGTTTCTCGAGTTTCATCATGCCCACTTCTTTTTTGTAGGCTTCAATATCGGCGTTCAGGTTTTTGCTCATGGTGTTTGGTTTTCTTTTTTTGGGGTTATTAGTTGGTGAAAGACGCAGGGGGAGATTTAGAAATGTGAGATGAGCATCTTGGCCACCTGCTCGCCAAGAAGCCGGCTGCCGTGCTCGGTATAATGGATGCCATCGTCGCAGATGAGACGCTCGCGCCCATACTCCTCGACGAGGGCATGAAGGTCGTTCACGGAAATCCCGTGATGCAAAAGCACCGGCGCGGCGGCGGCATTGTAGAGTTCCACATCGCTCGCCTCTCGGCAGGGGTCCTGCGGCAGGCTGAAGCGCGCATTGTATCGATCCTGCACGACCGGCGTGATGGTGGCCCAGACGATCCTAGCCGAGGTGGCTGCACGGACCTTTCGCAGAATGAAGTCGAGGTTGCGGGTGAAGACTTCGACCGGGACGGCATTGTCTGCATTTCCTCGTTCCAGGCGCCGGCAATCCCAAAGACCAAAATTGAAATGGATGATGTCGGCGGCGGGGTCCACATACCAAGGCTGGATGTTAAAGAGGTGGTGCAACGAGTGCATGCAGTTCCCTTCGGGCGACCAAATCTCCGCCCGGTCGGCCAGCCGTTCGCGGACGATGTCCTGATAACCGATGCGGATCGAATCCCCGATGAGTGTGATGCGTTTTTTGACATCCACCTTCGGCGTGATGATTTGATCAGGCAGCAGATTCTCGCGCGCCCCATAGTTGCGGTCTTTGGATGTCCTTTGGCGTAAAATGATCGAGCGGCGCCACTGCGGGAGATCGACTCCACCGAGGTCGGCGTCGGTGGATTTCCAGCGCGGCGAGGATTCCCACGGGTCGAGGTAATCCCATTGGCCGCCCGGGAGGAAGTCCGGCGGCAGCCATTTTTCCGAATCCTGCAAGGGCGCGCTTTGGCCATCGCGCAGCTCGGCTTTCCAATCAAAGGCGGCGTCACGCAGCCAGTGGAGACGAACGGATTTTCCGCGAAGTTCATAGGCCCGGAAGCGGGCGTTTTCGGAAAAATGCGGAACGAAACCCTCGGCTGCCGGATCGAGCCCGTTCACCATCGCCGCGAATGGCCGGAAGTGGTGCCACAGGTTGTTTTTGTCGAGGTAGAAATCCCAATGCCAGCACTGGCCAGCACCCGCGCTTCCGGCGAAGAAAGGAGCGAACAGCACATCATGCAGAATGCCCCCGGCCGTATCCTTGGGGTAGTCCGAAAATGGAGCGCGATGCCCGGGGTCCACTGCTCCGGATTCGGCGAGGATCAATGCCCGCTCGGGAGCAAGAGCGCGCAACTCACGCATGGACGAGGCCGCCAGAATGTCGGTCGGGCCGGAGCAGAGGGGAAAGTGCCCGGGAAGCTCGTCGATGTAGCGATGAACCTGCACGCATTCCAAGCCAGGCAGACGGGCGAGCCAGTCGTAAGTTGGGATGTTTCCCGGCCGACAGTGACTGCCCAGACTTTGCAGGCAAAGATGGTGGGGGAATCTCCGGCGAAGCTCCGGCAGCATGAACTCGGTCCATTCAGTCCAGTTCGCGGCTCCGACCGCGTTCATTTCGTTCCACAGTTCCACCGCGAACAAGGCGGGATGACTGCCGAAATGCCGAGCGAAGAAATCGAGCTTAGAGAGAAAGTGCCGGCGACCGGCTTCGCTTCCCAGATAATCGGTCATGTTCTCCGCAACGCCGCCCGCAGCGACATGATATTTGGATTTATCGAATTTCGCCGCACCGGGAAAAATCTCGGCCACCGGCTCGGGCGCGATGGAACGGAAATGATCGAAGGTGACCTTGACCCTCACTCCAGATGCGGCGGCCATGTCGAGCACCTCACGAAGCGCCGTGGTGAGTTCGGGCCGGAAATCGCCGCAGCGTTCTCCTTCGAAATCGAAAAACGGATGACCTAAAAAGATGCGGAAGAAATTTCCTCCATTAGCGCTCAACTGGTCGATCCAACGGCGATAAATGGCCAAGCCCTCCTCACGGGATTTGATGAACCTCGGAAAACAAAGATTCACTCCAATCGGAATGAAAGTGCTGCCATCGGACAGCTTGAGATAAGATACAGGGGTATTCATCGGATTTTAAACTTCCTGCATCACAGGCTCATTCCACCATCGATGAAGAGGCTTTGGCCGGTGATATAGCGCCCGGCATCGGAGCAGAGAAGAAGCGCGGCGCCCGCACAATCGGAAGCTTCGCCAATTGAACCTGCGGGAATCCACGAAAGGACAGTTTGCACATAGGCGGGATCACTAAGGCGTGCGCGGGAGCGGTCGGTATTGATCACGCCGGGAGCCAGGTTGTTGACGGTCACACCGCGCGGAGCGAATTGCTTGGCAAGGTTGCGCACCATGGAGGTCTGCGCGGCTTTGAGCGCGGCATAAACCACCATCTGCGGATGCGGCTTGGCCTCCTGCACCGAACCGACCGTTACGATCCGGCCCCAACCGCGCTCGAGCATGCCCGGCGCGGCTTGCTGAATGAGCTCAAAGGCGCTCTGCCAGTTGGTGCGAACCTGCGTGTCGAAATGTTCCGGCGTCACGCTGTCCCACCCTTCGGCAAATTGGACGGCGACATTGGAGACAAGAATGTCGATGCCTCCGAGCGCCTCCCCGGCCGCGCGGAAAAGATGCTTCGCGCTATCCGGCGTGCCAAGGGTGGCCGGGATGCAAACGGCTTTCTGCCCGAGGGAGCTGATTTTATCCAGCACTTCGCTGCCGGATGCCATATCGGCCGGGTGGTTGATCGCCACATCAGCCCCCGCTTCGGCCAAGGCGATTGCGATGGCTGCGCCAATGCCTTGCGTGGAGCCGGTAACCAACGCGCGGCGTCCGGTGAGATCAAAAGGATTCGTTGCAAAACCGTGAGGCGAATTCGGGGCGTTCATTTGATGGGTCTGATCATTAAACAACCAAGCTGATGGATGCACGCAGAAATTTTGTGATTTGTTTACATCAAAACTATCGAGCGCAATAAAAACGCGCGGCAGCGCTTCGTGAGCCTTGGAGGGTCATCGTCTCGCATGACCCAAGATTCAGCCGCGAAGCGGCGTGGGGATGTCGATGAGGTGGCGGCGCGCATGTCTTTCACGGTCGAGACGACCGTGCTCCCCTCTTTCGCGCGGCAGCGCGCTTCGTAACTCAGGGTAGGGACTGCCAGGCCCTTGGCGTCCCATTTTTCAGCCGCAAAGCGGCGTGGCTCTTAAAAACCTAATCCTTGAAACTCACCTTTGCAGCATTTTCGTAAGCCACAGCAAAACCGCCAGCCCCTCATGTCCAAAGGCTGCCTTGTTGGAATTGAATAGAACTCAGTCCCACCCCATCAAGAGCGGGCTTTTAATTCAAACTTGGCGCGGATGCCGAAGATCGGATGCGATTGCAGTTTCTCCCAACCATCCATCGAACCGTCGAGCACATGGCGGGACAGCGCCCAACGCAGTGGTTGGTATTTCGCCCATTCGGGATCGGCTTCGCGATTCCATGCTTCGATCTTTTCGCGGCGAGCGGCGGCGGTCGGATCGTTTTCTGCCAACGCCACGCGCAGGACATAGAGTGCCTCGGGCGATCCGGGATACTCGGGCTCAAGCAGGATCATATTGGCAAAGGCGGAGGCGAGGTAGTCCCAGCCCTTCTCTTTGCAAAGTTGATAGCGGTAGAAGAGGAAATCGACATTCTGCCGTTCTTCCTGGCGGCCGATGCCAAACTGCGGCGCGGCTTCTGATCCGCGCGCCAGGATATCAAGCGCGGCCTTGAACTCCCCTTTCCCGGAAAGCTCGGCGAACTCACCAAAGAATGATTCCTTGTAAAGAAACCACGCCGTGCTGGCTCCTTCGGCGATGCTCAGCAATGGTTCCTTGAGCAAGGTGCGCACGGACTTCCAATCGCCATCAAGCAGCGCAAGGTTGGCCTGCGCGAGGCGGCAGTCGTCGGTGGCGCGCGTCTCGGCCGGGGCATTTTTCCAGAGGGTCTTGCGCTCTTCGTGCCGCCCCATGCGCGACAACATCTGATCGGCTGTCGAGATGAGATGGGTATCGGCATACCCTTCGCCGACCGAGTGGCGGATTTGCTCCAAGGCTTCGGCAGCTTTGCCTTCGTTCTCTGAAAGCTGGGCGAGGAAATGGTTCGCGTAGGCAGCCGTTTCGCCGCCGATGCCTACAAGGCCGGCGAGCAATGCACGGGCCTTGGCGGGCTGGTTCGCATTGATCAATGCCACAGCCAGCGCCAAACGCGCATCGTCGGTGAGAGCGTTTTCCTTTTCCGAAAGCAAACGGATCCATTCATCACCACCAACCCAACCGAGTTCGATCGCACGCGAAATTTCGCTCTCATCGAGTTTGCCGGTGAGGATGAGCTTTCTGGAAATCGCGAGGCGTTCGTCTTCAGCGATGAGTGTATCGGATTTCGTGATCCGCCAGAAGGCAGCGTCATTCCATGCCGCCCAGTCCTTGCCGGTTTTTTCGATGCCGCGTTGCTCGAAGGCGGCGAAATTTTCCGCGTAGTCGGTAGCGGTCGATGCACCTTGCGCGCCACAGAACGATTCAGTCCAGCTGATGCTCTCGCCTGCTTTGAGGATGCCGGTGTCTGGCTGTGTTGGCAGCAGGCCGCATTGGATCTCGGCATAAGGCACCCAGTTGGGCTCGGCGAGCAACTGCCAGAAAGTTTGGTGCACGCCCTGACTGCCAAGAGACCAGAGTTTGCGGCCCTTGCAGATGCCGAGGTCGGCGCGGTGCACGAAGCTCCAGCCCTCTTTTTCATTCGTGTAACCCATGAAGTCAGAAGCGGTGTTGGCCAGATATCCCGAGACCACTTCGTGCTGGTGCAACCACTGCGACCAATCGACTCCATGCACCATCGGCCATTGGTGAAACTCATAACCCTGGCGAAACATCGCATGATGCAAAAAATCGCCCGGCGCCATCATCACCCGGTCGCGCCACTGCTGCGGCACTGCGATGCAGGTCCACCAATACAGGCTCGGCTGATCCTTGCCGGAGTGGTTGGTGATGGTCATGCGCGAGACCAGCGTGCCTTTTTCCAGCGTGAGGATAACTTCCCAACCGCAACCAAAGAGCTCGTCGAAGGCGCCCATCGCGATCGCCTCGCGGCCATCGGCGAGCGTCACCTTGCGCGTCTCGATCGTCGAGATGCCATGCACATTGTGGCCGTAGCGGAAGGGATTGAACTCGATGCCGCCAATGCTCCAGGGCCCGGAAAGCGAAAGGTTGGCGAGCGGAAGACTCGGCGGCGTCCAGAGGAGTTGACGGTTGAGCTTTTTGTCGAAGATCTCCATCACGCGACCGGCGATCGAGGGCATCACCGTCACCCGCGCAAACTCATTCTCCAAGCGCACCACCGGCAGTTCCTGGACCTCGAAGTGGCCGGGATAATCCATCGCCTTCTTGTAAGGAAACGCCGATGTCCAGAGGTTGCGGTGGATCGGCTGCAAATGCTTCGGCACGCCCGGTGCGGGGTGATACGGAAACATTTCCTCGTCATGGTTGACCCGTGGCGCGGACAAGCGCCTACGCTCGGTGTAGGGACGAAGGTGGAACGCCTGGGTGGTTTGTTTAATGGTCATATCAAAGGGCGAATACAAAATTCAAAAATAGTGGCCAGCGGCGTTTCATCCATTGAAAAATTTGAAATAAAGTTACACTTTTTGAACTTGGGCACACCACCCAATGTCCAAGATGAGTTGAGGCTCCACAACCAAAACCGCGCGGCAGCGCGCCTCGAAACTTGGGAGGGTCCATCGTCCTCGCATGACCCATTCTTCAGCCGCGCAGCGGCGTCCGAGGGGAGCATGACCGTCTCGGGCGTGCAGGCGGCAGGCGTGGCTTGGGCCGTTTTCGCGGGAAGGTGTCTGGCTGTCATTCCATACCTTCCGTGTTTGATATTTGGGCCATGCCGGCGGATGGCCCTCCCATTGGTCTGCAACCGCGAAGCCGCGTGGGTTTGTGCAATAGGTATTACTTTCCTGAGAGTGCTTGATCAGACTCTGCTTTGATTTCGGCGGCGGTGAGCGGGCCTTCGAAGATTTTCACCTCGTCCATGAGACCGCCGAATGCGGGGGGCATTCGGAGTGCCTCCAGCCGCCAATGGTGGCGTGGTTGCCGATGACCAATGCCGTGTCGGCCAACTTGACGGGTGCGACAAAGGGCTTGCTGGCCACTTCTTCGCCATTCAAGTAGAGGCGGATGCTGGTGCCATCGACCACACCGGCGACATGCACCCAAGAATTGGGGGCCACGGCGTTCGCCGCAGAAGCCACTCCGACAAAGGCTCCGCTGTTGTCCACTGCCTTGAAGACGGCCTTGCCATACGAGCAGAACAGGATCCAGCCGCCTTTGGGATTGGGGGTATCCTCGGCGCAGGAGAGAATGTTTGCGTTGCTGTTAATGTTTTTCACTTTCACCCAAGCCGAGACGGTCAGGCCATTCTCCAGATTGAACTTTCCGGGTGCTGCCACATTTAGGAATCCCTGTTGTTTGGATTCGAGCAACAAGGCATTGCCCTTTACTCCGTCTTCTCTGGCGGGTGTGAAATCGGGCAGGATTTCGCCGATGGTCCGGTGCCCGGCCACTTCGAGCCTGTATCCAAGGAGGAATCCGGCGGCGATCCGTTGAAGGAATTTCCGCGCATCATTCATCCGCATCGCTTCGATCCGGTCTCGCGCCGGTATTTGGTTCATCCCGGAGTTCTCACCTGCATGCGTGAGCTCTTGCACGATGATGTCTTGGCGGCGAATTGCATGTTTTATTACAAGCCGCCGGGCTCGCGTGGACAGGCGATGCACCAGGACAATTTCTACCTCTTGGTCGAACCCAACACCTGCGTGGCCGCATGGACCGCGATTGATGATGCCGACCCTGAGAACGGCGGCATGTATCAACAGCGCGATTTTACCGGCAGGGACCTCGACGATGCGGCCGGCGTGAAGATAGCGGAGCGGGCCGCCGTGCATCGGAATATTAATCTCCACATCAGCATGGGTGTGGGCGCGTCCCATGATAGAAAGATCCCGCATCCACCAGACACGCCATCCGATCGATGTTTCGTGAGTCGTTTGGATCGCTAACATCGAAAGTTACTATTCAAGAGAAACTCTGGCTTATGCAAGAGGCAAGATGCTGGAGCGAGAGACATGATCGCCTTAATGAAATCACCAAACAAAGTCAGCAGCGCCGCTCCCGTTCTCACCATCGTCGGAGCGGGTTCACTCAACTGGGGCCGCCATATCGTGGTGGACATGATGCTCAATCCCGATATTGCAGGGGCGGAGATCCGCCTCGTGGACCTGAACGAGCAGCGCCTCGCCATGGTGCTCGAGTGGTGTGAATTCGCGCGCCGCCGGCTCGGCTACGATCACAAGATTTCGGCCCACACGGATTTGAAGGAAGGTCTTCGCGGCGCCACGGCCTGCCTTACCGCGATCTCGGTGGATCGGATGGGCCCACGGGGATTGCGCCCCGTGAGCCTTCCACACCACCGGACATGCGGTTTTCCGCATCCGGCGGTTGAACCGGCAGTGGTCAGCATTTCTCTGCTGCCGCCTCCGCGAAGGCC
>JBILWM010000147.1:0-4368 GCA_044369905.1 Terrimicrobiaceae bacterium
CTCGAAACACTTAAACAATCCTGATCCAATAGTCACATGAGCAACATCGTCCTCGAACTCGAAGAAAAAATCAGCGCCGTCAAAAGCAACGCCGCCCGCCAAACGAATGTCGGAACCGTCCGTGAAATCGGCGACGGTATCGCCCGCGTCGAAGGTCTCAGCGCCGTCAAACTCAATGAAATGGTCGAATTCCCCGGCGGAATCGCAGGTATCGCTCTGAACCTCGAGGAAACCGAAGTCGGCGTCATCGTTCTTGGCGATTACACACAGATCAGCGAAGGCGCGGAAGTCAAAACCACTGGCAAACTTCTCTCCGTTCCAGTTGGCAAGGGGCTCCTCGGCCGCGTCGTCGACGCCCTCGGCCGCCCGATTGACGGCAAGGGACCGATCCCGCACGACTCCACCTACCCTGTTGAAAAGATCGCTCCCGGCATTATCAAGCGCCGATCTGTCAGCCAACCCGTGCAGACCGGCATTATGAGTGTGGATGCCATGATTCCCGTAGGCCGCGGCCAGCGCGAACTCATCATCGGCGACCGTGCCACCGGCAAAACGACCATCGCCATCGACACGATCATCAATCAGGCAAAAATCAACCGCGCAGCGGAAGAAAGCGGAGATCCAAATTTCCGCCCCCTCTACTCGATCTATGTCGCGATTGGTCAAAAAAATGCCAATATCGCCCGCGTGGTGAGCACTTTGGAGGCAAACGACGCCCTCAAATACACAATCATCATTGCCGCCACAGCCTCCGACACCGCCGCCGACCTCTACATCGCCCCGTTCTCCGGTGCCGCTATGGGTGAATGGTTCATGGACAATGGCATGGATGCTCTGATCGTGTTCGACGATCTTACGAAGCACGCGAACGCCTACCGTCAGATTTCCCTTCTGCTCAAGCGCCCATCCGGCCGCGAAGCTTATCCGGGCGATGTCTTCTACCTACACAGCCGCCTCCTCGAGCGCTCGGCCCGTCTCTCGGAAGAAGCTGGTAATGGCTCTCTTACCGCCCTTCCCATCATCGAAACACAAGCGGGCGATGTCTCGGCATACATCCCGACGAATGTTATTTCGATCACGGACGGTCAGATTTACCTCGAAACCGACCTTTTCTACCAAGGCATCCGCCCGGCCATTTCGGTCGGTCTCTCGGTGTCCCGCGTGGGTTCCGCCGCTCAAATCAAGGCGATGAAACAAGTTGCTGGAAAAATCAAAGGAGACCTCGCTCAATACCGTGAACTCGCCGCCTTTGCGCAGTTCGGCTCGGACTTGGATGCCAAAACCAAGGCAACCCTCGATCGTGGCGCTCGCATTGTGGAACTTTTCAAACAGTCCCAATACAATCCGATCGCCGTCGAAATGCAGGCTATCATCCTGTGGGCCATGCAAAAAGGACTCTTCGACCCCATTGCGGTGGATAAAGTCAAGGCCGCTCAAAGCAAATTTGTGGAATTCATCGAAACGCGCAAAGCCTCTATCCTTGAAAAGGTTGGAAAGAAACGCATGTTCGATGAAGAGGTCGAGAAGGAACTCAAGACAGCCCTTGAGGAATTCAAGTCCTTCAACACTCTGTAAAAAACCATGGCCAACCTTCGCGACATCCGCCGGCGCATCAAGTCGGTAAAAAACACCGCGCAGATCACCAAGGCCATGCAAATGGTCGCGGCTTCCAAGATGCGCAAGGCCCAGCAGGCCGCACTGAACGGCCGGGACTACGCCCACCTCCTCAACAGGGTTATTGTCTCCCTGAAAGAGACTTTGGAGAACTCCGCGCATCCCCTCCTACAGGAACGGGAAGTGAAAAACCACCTCGTCATCCTCATGTCCACGGACAAGGGACTCTGCGGAGCTCTGAACACAAACATTTTGCGCGAAGCCCTGAACTTTGATCCCGCTACAACCCAGTTTGTGAGCATAGGTCGAAAAGGCACGCAATTTCTGGCTCGCACCAAGCGCAAAATGCTTGCAGATTTCCCGCTTCACGAGACCCCGAACTTCGCTCAGTGCAAACAGATTTCGAAGTTTTGCATCGAGAAGTTCCTCGACGGCACGGTGGATAAAGTTTCGATCCTCTACCCCCGTTTTGCGAATACGCTGTCGCAAATTCCAACGAATTTGCCCATCATACCAATCACCAGCTTGGAAGAGGCCGGTATTCAATCTCACTATGAGGCATCGCCCGCGCCAGAGGCGGGATTCACCTTCGAGCCGGATGCCAACTCCGTTCTCAACGCAATCCTCCCGGCCTACCTGCATCACATCGTTTTCCAGACCCAGCTCAGCACGCGCGCCTCGGAGCAAAGCGCCCGCATGGTGGCCATGAAGAGCGCCACTGACAACGCCAAGGGCCTCGTCAAGGACCTCACCCTCGAATACAACAAGGCCCGTCAGGCCAGTATCACGAACGAGATCCTCGAAATCGCAACGGCCCAGTTGGCACTCGGGTAAATTTTCCCCACCAAAAGGCTGCCCGTCCAACTTGGACCGGGCAGCTTTTTTTTTTCTGCGTGGAATGCCGAACCACGCGTCAGCCGCCGTTACTTTAACGCCTCGGGAAGCCGAGGCTGTAGGGCTTTGACATCCTGCACGGATTCTTTGTCGCAAACCAGAATGGCGTCGGGAGTTTCCACGACCACGAGATTGTCAACCCCGCAAAGGGCGATGAGGCGGCCATTGGATACGGCGATATTGTTGTGGGCGGCGTAATGAATGACCTGCCCGCGTTTGCAGTTGCCGTCCGGGTCTGGCGGAATATGCGCGGGCAATGCGGTCCAGGCTCCCACATCATCCCAATCAAAACCGGCCAGCACGGTGGCGATGGATTTGGCATTTTCCATGATGGCATAATCGACGGAAATTTTCGGCAGGGAGGCAAAGCGGTTTGCGAGATGCGAAGGAAGATCGTCGATGCCAGCGAGTGACTCGATGAATTCGGCAAGCGGAGGCAATTGGCGTCTTGCCTCCTCGAGAAACGCCGATGCCCGCCAGACGAAAATACCCGCATTCCAGAGAAAATTTCCCGCAGCGGTGTATTCCCTCGCCTTGTCCAGATCCGGCTTCTCCACGAAGCGCCGCAGCGTGTGGATAGCACTGCCTTGAGGGCCGTCGGGAAGCGAGCCGGCGGTTTCCAGATAGCCATAACCTGTCGCTGGAAATGCAGGGGGAATGCCGAGCGTGGCAATCGTGCCGGTGCGCGCGGCCAAATCCGCCGCATCACTCAAGCAAGAACGGAATCGATCCGTGTCATGAATCATGGCATCCGCCGGAAGGACGATGCAAACAGCCTCGGGATCGAGCGCCCGCGCGATAGCGGTGGCCAGCGCGCAAGCCGGTGCGGTGTCGCGCTTGGCCGGTTCGGCGATGATGTTTTTCTCCGGCAAAAAAGGCACTGCGGCCTTGTTGGATTCGAGTTGCGCGGCGTTTGTCAGAATGAAGGTGTTCTCCAGCGGAACAAGCCCCTCAAGCCGCCTCACAGTGGTTTCCAAAAGCGTGCGGTCATCGAGCAACCGGAGCAGATGCTTGGGCGTGCTCTGCCGACTCATCGGCCAGAACCGCTCCCCACTTCCACCCGCCATGACAAAGGCAAAAACTTGACCAGATTTCATCGCTGAAATCATGTCCACGGCGCGGGTAGGCGTCAATTGCCCATCTTGGCACCCGAAAGAATCGCCTGCAGCGCCTCCTCCTGCCGCGTGAGGCTGCCGGGAGAGATTGTTCTTTTTACGGCCTGGGCTTCTTCAACCTTACCGTTCAAAACCAAGATGACCGCATAGAGCGATTTCTGGTGCGGCGGAAGTCCACCTGGCAAGACAGAGGGTTCAACATCCTTCAAACTGAAAAGCGCCTTCACTTTTGCCCCGCTCTTTAAAATGGCAAGCGCGTGGGTAATGCGAAACGATGCGTTCTCTGGATTTTTTTTGGCACGCATTTCCACTTCCTCAAGCGGGACTGGCTCCCCAAGCACGAGACGGTTGTAGGCGATGCAGTCTTTGATGGTGTCATCACCCGCAAGAAAACGGGATTTTGCAGCCTGTTGGTAAAACTCAAGAGCGAGGGTGGAATCACGATACTGAGTTACGACGGGCACGAGCGTATCCAAAGCTTTGCGTGCCCATGCCTGGTCCGCCAGCAAAGCGGGCAATTCTGCATAGAAAACTTTCCACTCACCGATCGGGCGCATCTCCGATAGTTGCAAAAAAAGCTGGACTACAATCCGATTTGAGAGCAAAGAGGGGCCATGCCAGGGCGTTTGGCTGGAGGCTCTGGAAGCAGCAAGAAAACTGGCTGAAAGAAAAAGATAGACAAAAAGGCACAGAAAAGCTGTGATAGTCTGGTGAAGAAGAAAACATCAGCTACAGAGGCCAACTC